>JAUCDU010000263.1:0-3973 GCA_034674825.1 Giesbergeria sp. | reverse complement strand
GTTCTTGTTCAGGAAGCTGTCCACCGCATAGCCGATGACGCGCGAGAGGAACACGACGAAGGTGTTCATCACCCCCTGAATCAAGGTCATGGTGACCATGTCGCCGTTGGCGATGTGGGCCACCTCATGGCCCAAAACGGCCTCAACCTCTTCGCGCGTCATGCTGCGCAGCAGCCCTGTGGACACCGCCACCAGCGCTGAGTTCTTGAATGCCCCCGTAGCAAAGGCGTTCGGATCGCCCTCGAAGATGCCGACTTCGGGCATGCCGATGCCAGCCTTCTCGGCGAAACCACGCACGGTCTCCACCAGCCAGGCTTCGTCACCATTGCGCGGGGCATCGATCACCTGGACACCGGCACTCCACTTGGCCACGGGCTTGCTGATGAGCAGCGAAATAATGGCACCGCCAAAGCCCATGATGAAGGCGAACCCAAGCAGCGCGCCAAGGTTCAGCCCGTTGGCCGTGAGGTAGCGGTTGACACCGAGCAGGCTGGCCACGATGCCCAGCACCACCACCACGGCAAGGTTGGTCATCAAAAACAGGGCGATGCGTTTCATTCAGGCTCCACAGAAGAGTCGATTAAGGATGTGCTCAAAGATCGGGGGAAGGTGCGGCGTCCGGCGCCGTTTTCAAGTGCAGCGCGGCGGGCGAAACACCGCAGCGTCATCATAAAAGGAAGCGCTTGCATTGTCGGCCCACCAACCGGGGATGCCCAGCAGCGGCAGTGGGGCAAACGGCTTGGTAGCGAGCCAGGAAGGTTCGAGCTGCCGCGCCAGCCGCTCGTCCTGATCCGCTTCTGAATGCATAGCATCATGTGTAACCAGCACATGCGCTGTGATGCCTTTTCTGGGCGCCACCAGTTGCTCCATGACGGCATGTCCAAACAGCGTCACGCGGGCGCTGCGCCAGAGCGCGCGGTGCTGCACGAACAGCGCTTGCCAGTCGCGCGCGACCAGCGCTTGCCAGAGTGCGGGCGGCGCTTCCAGCAACGCGCCGCTTTCGTCCAGCAGCGTGCAGGCATCGCGCAGCGGCCCGCGCACCGGGCCCACGCCCTGCGTGGCCAGTGCGCCCGCCTGCAACTGGTTCAAGCGCTGCTTCGCCTGGCCAAAGCGCTGCCACACCAGGCCGTTGAAGAAGTCGTGCAGGTTGTCCCGCGTGGGCACGCAACCGGTGTCAAAAATGAACTGCTCGTAGGCCATGCCGGCTGGCAGCCGCGTCTGGGGCACAAAGCGCAGCGGCGCGCCCTGAGCAGCGTTCAGCGCCTCGTGCACCGGCGTGCCACGGGCGACGGCAGCAGCCAGTGGTACACCCAGCTCGCGCCAGGGCGCCAGCCAGGGAGTTTGCCAATCCACGTCGGAAAACGCAGCAGGCTGCGTTCGACTGGAGATGCGTCTGGTCAAAGCCTCAGGTTTGCACACGCCAGGCCAGCGCCTCGCCTGCGCGCAGGGGTTTGAGCTCGGCCTCGCCAAAGGCAAAACTGCCCGGCGGCGTCCAAGTCTCGCGCACCAGGGTGAGCGTGCCGCTGTTGCGCGGCAGGCCGTAGAAGGCCGGGCCGTGCACGCTGGCAAAGCCTTCGAGCTGGTCGAGTGCGCCAGCGGTATCGAATGCCTCGGCGTACAACTCCATGGCGGCGTGCGAGGTGTAGCAGCCGGCGCAGCCGCTGGCGTGCTCTTTCAGGTGCGCCGGGTGCGGGGCACTGTCGGTGCCCAGGAAGAAGCGGTCGCTGCCGCTGGTGGCGGCCTGCACCAGCGCCAGGCGGTGCTCTTCGCGCTTGAGCACCGGCAGGCAGTAGTAATGCGGCCGGATGCCGCCCAGGAAAATCGCGTTGCGGTTGTACAGCAGGTGGTGCGCGGTGATCGTGGCGGCGGTAAAGCGACCCGCCTGCTGCACGTACTGCGCAGCTTCGCGCGTGGTGATGTGCTCGAAGACAATTTTCAGCTCGGGGAAATCGCGCCGCAGCGGGATCAGCTGCTGGTCGATAAACACCGCCTCGCGGTCGAACAGGTCGATCTCCGGGCTCGTCACCTCACCGTGCACCAGCAGCGGCATGCCGGCGCGCTGCATCGCCTCCAGCGTGGCGTAGGTCTTGCGCAGCTCGGTCACTCCCGCATCGCTGTTGGTGGTGGCGCCTGCCGGGTAGAGCTTCAACGCCACGACGCCGGCTTCCTTGGCGCGCACGATCTCATCAGGCGGCAGCTTGTCGGTCAGATAGAGCGTCATCAGCGGCTGGAAATTCATGCCTTCTGGCACGGCAGCCAGGATGCGCTGCTTGTATTCGAGCGCCTGCTGCGCCGTCGTAACCGGCGGGCGCAGGTTGGGCATGATGATGGCGCGGCCAAACTGGGCTGCGGTGTGCGGCACCACGGTCAAGAGCGCCTCGCCGTCGCGCACATGCAAGTGCCAGTCGTCGGGGCGGGTGATGGTGAGGGTTTGCGGGGCGATGGGGGGGCTTTGCGCGTTCATGCGCTGGATTGTCCCATCGTCGCGGTCGCTATCAAATTAATAGCTATTCGCGCTTTATTTATGAGCGCTATAGGGCAATTCTTCTTGATTTTTTACAAGTCGGCACACCCTTGCGCGTTGGGGTGCATCCCTTACCAACGACGCGCCCCAGGTTCCGGGATGGGGGTCTGAACACGAGTTCCGCTGCGCTGCATCGTGATCCGACCCCAATGCCTGCGCACTGCGCACTGCGCGCGAAAAGTGGCGCGGCCCCACCAGCGGCCACCGCGCAAGGGCCGCCCCGCCGCGCTGGTGGTGTCCCCCTTCCGGATTGCGCAGCAATGCAAGAGAAGGGGGAAGGCGCGAAGCGCCTTAGGGGGTTGATCTCAACTAATGCGCCAGAATCTTGTTGAGAAAATCCTTGGTGCGCGGCTGGCGGGCCTCTTGGTTGTTGAAGAATTCTTCGCTGCTGCAGTCCTCAAGAATGTGGCCGCCCACATCCATGAAGATCACCCGGTGCGCCACCTTGCGGGCAAAACCCATTTCGTGCGTGACGCACATCATGGTCATGCCCTCGTTGGCCAGCCCCACCATCACATCCAGCACCTCGCCGACCATTTCGGGGTCCAGGGCCGAGGTGGGTTCGTCGAACAGCATGACGATCGGGTCCATGCTCAGGGCCCGCGCAATCGCCACGCGCTGTTGCTGCCCGCCCGACAATTGGCCTGGAAACTTGTCTTTCTGGTCCGACAGGCCCACGCGGTCAAGCATCTTGAGACCGCGTTTTTTTGCCTCGTCGGCGCTGCGGCCAAGCACCTTGATCTGCGCGATGGTGAGGTTTTCCGTCACCGAGAGGTGGGGAAACAACTCGAAATGCTGAAACACCATGCCCACGCGGCTGCGCAGCTTGGGCAGGTTGGTCTTGGGGTCGTGCAGCGGCACGCCATCGACCCAGATCTCGCCTTTCTGAAAGGGCTCTAGCGCGTTGATGGTCTTGATGAGCGTGGACTTTCCTGAGCCCGAGGGGCCGCAGACGACGACCACTTCACCCTTCTGGACCGTGGTTGAGCAATCGGTCAGCACCTGAAAGCTGCCGTACCACTTGGAGACGTTCTTGAGTTCAATCATGTAAGTCCTTAGGCGATGCTGAATAAGTCACCGCGATGACGCGCGCCGCGCGTCGGGATGGGATGCAAGGCGCAAACCGCAGCCATAGCCGCAGCTATGACGAAGATTTGCAACGCAGCAGGCCGCCGCGAAGCGCGGAAGTGCGGCTGTGCGGCGCGTGAGGGGCTGGTTCAGCATTGCCTTATCGCACGATGGCAATCTTGCGGTGCAGGCGTTTCACGGCCCAAGACAGCGCAAAGCAAATGACGAAATACAGCACGGCAGCCGCCAGATACGCCTCAATCGGGCGTCCGAAGTTCTTGCCGGCAATCTCGAAGCCCTTGAGCATGTCGTAGGCGCCAATGGCGTAGACCAGCGAGGTGTCCTGGAACAGGATGATGGTCTGCGTGAGCAGCACCGGCA
>JAUCDU010000262.1:0-3975 GCA_034674825.1 Giesbergeria sp. | reverse complement strand
GCAGGCACACGTTGACGCCGGCGCGCGCCGCCACCGTCCACGGGAAACACCAGCCGTTGCAGTGGAACATGGGCAGCGTCCACAGGTACACGGCGTGCTTGGGCATGTCCCACTCCAGCACGTTGCTGATGGCATTGGCCGCAGCGCCCCGGTGGTGGTAAACGACGCCCTTGGGGTTGCCGGTAGTGCCTGAGGTGTAGTTCAGCGCGATGGCGTCCCACTCGTCGCCAGGCAGCTCCCAGGCGAATTGCGCGTCGCCGGCCGCAAGAAAGTCTTCGTAGTCGGTGCCGCCCAGCGGGTGCGCGGCGGGCCCGTAGACCGCGTCCTGCACCTCGATCAACAGCAGCGGCTGCTTTGATTGGCGCAAGGCCAGCGCCTTTGCCAGCACGCCGCCAAACTCCGGATCGACGATGACCGCCTTGGCTTCGCCGTGGTCGAGCATGAAGGCGATCGTCTCCGGGTCCAGCCGGGTATTGAGCGCATTCAGCACGGCCCCCGCCATGGGAACGCCGAAATGCGCCTCCACCATGGGCGGCGTGTTCGGCAGCAGCACCGCCACCGTGTCGTTTTTGCCAATGCCAAGCTTTTGCAGGCTGCTGGCGAACTGGCGGCAGCGCGCGTAAGTCTCAGCCCAGGTCTGGCGCAGGCTGCCATGCACGATGGCCAGCTTGTCGGGGTACACCTCGGCGCTGCGCTCCAGGAACCCGAGCGGCGAGAGCGGGGCGAAATTGGCTGGTGTGCGCGGCAAATGCTGGTCGAAGACGGATGTCACGAAACCTCCGGAAAGATAAATAGTGTCAGACGCAGGACGATCAGATCACAACATACCCTGCTTGCGCCAGGCTGTCGCGCCCGTGGTGCGTGCAAGGGGCGAAATGCGGCCGACAAAGCCGCCGAATTAAGCGGGACAATCACGCCGTGAGTATCCCGCAAGCCTTCATCCAGGAACTTCTCTCGCGCGTCGACGTCGTCGAGGTGGTCGGACGCTATGTGCCCTTGCGCAAGGCTGGGGCAAATTTCATGGGCCTGTGCCCGTTCCACGGCGAAAAATCGCCTTCCTTCAGCGTCAGCCCCTCCAAACAGTTCTTCCACTGCTTTGGTTGCGGCAAAAGCGGCAATGCCATCGGTTTTTTGATGGAACACGCGGGCATGGGCTTCGTGGATGCGGTGGAAGACCTCGCGCGCCAGGTCGGCCTTGCGGTTCCCGACGACCACATTTCGCCGGAGGAAAAAGAGCGCGCCGCAGCGACGCGCCAGCGCCAGGCCACGCTCAGCGATGTGCTGGAAAAGGCGGCCCAGGATTACCGCAAACAGCTTCGCCAATCCACCCGTGCAATCGACTACTTCAAGGGGCGCGGCGTATCCGGAGAAATCGCGCAGCGCTACGGCCTGGGCTACGCGCCGGAAGGTTGGCGCCACTTGGCCAGCGTGTTTCCAGAGTACGACGACCCGCTGCTCGCCGAAAGCGGCCTGGTGATCCTGAACGAGGAGGACGACAAGCGTTACGACCGCTTCCGCGACCGGGTGATGTTCCCGATCCGCAACGTCAAGGGCGAATGCATCGGCTTTGGCGGCCGTGTGCTGGGTGACCGTGATGGAACGTCACCTTCCGGTGCCGGACCCAAATACCTCAACTCGCCCGAGACGCCCGTGTTTCACAAGGGCCAGGAGCTCTACGGTTTGTTCGAGGCGCGCGGCGCGATTCGCGAAGCGGGTTTCGCCCTGGTGACAGAGGGCTACATGGATGTGGTTGCGCTTGCACAACTCGGCTTCGAGAATGCCGTCGCAACCTTGGGTACAGCGTGCACCGCCGAGCACATTGCAAAATTGATGCGCTTTACCGACAGCGTGGTGTTCAGCTTCGACGGCGACGCCGCCGGCCGCCGCGCGGCGCGCAAGGCACTGGACGCGGCGATCCCGCACGCAAGCGACACGCGCAGCATCAAATTTTTGTTTCTGCCGACCGAACACGACCCCGACAGCTTCGTGCGCGAACACGGCGCCAGCGCCTTTTCGCGCCACATCGCAGACGCCCTGCCGCTGAGCCGGTTTCTGGTGGAGGCTGCCAGCGAGCAATGCGATCTCGGCACGCCAGAGGGCCGCGCCCACATGGCGAGCAAGGCACGCACGCTCTGGGAGCCACTGCCGGACGGCGCCCTCAAGCGCCAACTGCTGGGCGAAATCGCCAACCTCGCGCAGCTCGATTCGGTCGATTTGCAAGAGGTGTGGCAGCAAGCCGCCGCGCGCACCCGCCCTGCCACTGCGCCGGCCCCGCGCTCAACTGCAACGACTGGGGGGGGCGCGTCGGCAAAGGCACGCAGCAGCGCCCCGGTTGTGCCACCGTCCGGTTCGCACCGCCGACGCGGCGCCCCGGCAAGCCGAACCGACCATGCGGCGCGCCTGCTGCTCTCGCACATGGACTTCATTGACACGCTCTCACACGAGGAAAGCGCATTGCTTTGCGACCAACCTGCCCCCCATGGCGCCTTGTTCGCCTGGCTGGAAGCGCAGTTTCATGAACACGGCGCCCTCCCCTGGGCGGTGCTGCGCGGTTCTTTGTCTGGCCACGAAAGTGAAGCGCTGGCAGAGCGCCTCATGACCGGCGCGCATGCACAGACCGAAGGCGAACCGCAGGAGCTGCGCCTGGAATTGCGCGGTCTGCTCAACCGCATGCTGGCCGAGCAGTTGCGGGCTCAGGAAACCGAAGCGCTGGCCGCAGCGGGGAGCGACCCGGCAGCCCTGCAGCGCTACCGGGCCTTGCAGGCGCGGCGTGTGGCCCTGGAGCGACTGGCACCACCAGCCTCTTGAAAAACGCTATGCCGGTATAATGTAGGGTTCACTGGCAAGAGCGACAGCAACACCTCCGGGCCGGGCACACGTGACAAACGCGCACGACCGCCCACCACACCGCAAGGACTGCACACCAAATGATCGCCCAGACATCTTGCCTGGAGGCACGCCTGCCTCATCCGTGATGGCCCGTCCACACCTCGCCACCCGCGCCGGGAAATCAGGCGCTTGCGTTGTTTTCGTTCATTTTGACCCTGAGGTTGTCCATGCCTGCTCAAAAGCCCGCGAAGTTGCCCAAGTCTGCTCCTGCCGCCAAGGCATCTCCCGTACCTGCCAAGAAGCCGGCTGCCAAGACCGCTGCGAAAGCAGCGCCGAAGCCGGCGGCCAAGAAAGCCCCACCTGTGTCAAAGACTGCTGCCAAGACCACCGCCCCCGAAAAGAAGAAAACCACCGCCCGAGCCAAGGCCGACGCCACTGAAGTGGAGTTGAGCGAGGCAGCGCCCAAGCCCACCAAGCGCGCAACCAAGGCTGCGCCAGCAGTCAAGGCGGAAAAACCGGCCAAGGCCGCAAAGGCGAAAGCACCGGTCAAGGGCAAAAAGGGCAAGACGGCGGCCGAGGACGACGCGGACTTCTCTGACATCGAATCGGATCTTGAAGGCGAACCCGAAGAGGTGGTCGAAGCGGCTGCCTCGGAGACGCCAGTCGAAAAAGTCAAGCCGCTGCGCATGAAGATCAGCAAGGCCAAGGAACGGGCCTTGATGAAGGAGTTCGGCCTGGACGAAACGGTATTGTCCGAAGAAGACTTGGCCAAGCGCCGATCACGCCTGAAGACGCTGATCAAGCTGGGCAAGACGCGCGGCTACCTGACCCACGGCGAGATCAACGACCACCTGCCCGACAAGCTGGTGGACCAGGAGACGCTGGATGTCGTGATCTCCATGCTCAACGACCTGGGCGTGGCCGTATACGAGCAAACACCCGACGCCGAGCAGTTGCTGGTCACCAACACCGCCCAGACGGCTGCCACTGAAGAAGAAGCTGAAGAGGCGGCCGAAGCGGCCCTCTCCACCGTGGACAGCGAGTTCGGCCGTACGACCGACCCGGTGCGGATGTACATGCGCGAAATGGGCACGGTGGAGCTGCTCACGCGCGAAGGCGAAATTGAAATCGCCAAACGCATTGAAG
>JAUCDU010000261.1:0-3977 GCA_034674825.1 Giesbergeria sp. | reverse complement strand
GCTGCGCCAGCAGCCCGTCCGTCCTACTGTTCCCCCGAAAGCCGCCATGTTCACAGGCATCGTCCAGGCCACTGCAGCCATTGCCGCCGTACGCGACCAGAGTGGTCTGCGCACCTTCACCCTCGATTTCCCGCCCGGGTTTTGCCACGACTTGGATCTTGGCGCCAGCGTGTCGGTGGATGGCGTGTGCCTCACGGTGACCGAGCTGCTCTCGCCCACGCAGGCCGCCTTTGACGTGATGCTGCAAAGCCTCAACGTGACCACGCTGGGCAGTTATGCGCAAGGCGAACGCGTGAACGTGGAGCGCGCTGCAAAAGACGGCGCCGAGATTGGCGGCCACCCGCTGTCGGGCCACATCGATTTCACTGCCGCGCTGACCCAGCGCCGCGCATTGGACAACAACCTGGTGTGGCGCGTGGCGGTGCCCGAGCCGTTTCGCAAATACATTTTTGCCAAGGGCTACATCGCCCTCCATGGCGCCAGCCTCACGGTGTCGGAAGTGAACCGCACCGAGGGCTGGTTTGAGGTCTGGCTGATTCCCGAGACCCGCCGTGCCACCGTGTTTGAGGGCAAGCAGGTCGGCGACCTGCTGAATGTGGAAATAGAGCGCAGCACCCAGGTCATGGTGGACACGGTGCGCGAGGCCGTGCACGAGAGCCTGGGGCGGCTGCAGCCGGTGCTCGAAGCGATTCTGAAGGAAAAGGGCCTCGCGCTCGACGAGTTCATCGCGCCGGCTGCACGCAAGGATTGAGGGCGCCGGCGCTGCCATCCCAACCCGCGAGTGCCGCCACCGGCAAGCACGTCAAGAGCAGCCGCAGGCGGCCAAGCGCCAAGGTCACGATAATCCCCGCCATGCCCAATCGCTGGAAACCCAACGTCACCGTCGCTGCCATCATCGAGCAGGGCGGTCGCTTCATGCTGGTGGAAGAAGAAACCGCCGACGGCTTGAAGCTCAACAATCCCGCCGGCCACCTGGACCCGGGCGAGTCGCCGCAGGACGCCTGCGCGCGCGAGGTGCTGGAGGAAACCGCGCACGACTTCACGCCCACGGCACTGGTCGGCATCTACCTCAACCGCTTCACCCGCACCCGCACCGGCGACGACATAACCTACCTGCGTTTTGCATATACCGGTAAGCTGGGTGCGCACCACGCCTGGCGCTCGCTGGACGACGGCATCGTGCGCACCGTCTGGCTGACGCTCGATGAGCTGCGCGCCACGCAGGAGCGCCACCGCAGCCCGCTGGTGCTGCAGTGCATCGAGGATTACCTTGCCGGCCGGCGCGCCCCGCTGGAGCTGATCCACACCGACGACAGCGTGCTGACGCATGTTGTTGCCTGACGTGGGCAAGGTGCGGCAGCGCATCGTCGTCGGCCTCTCGGGCGGCGTGGACTCTGCTGTCACGGCCTACCTGCTGAAACAGCAAGGCCACGAGGTGGTCGGCATCTTCATGAAGAACTGGGAAGACGACGACGACAGCGAGTACTGCTCGTCGAACGTTGATTTCGTCGACGCGGCCGCCGTCGCCGATGTGATCGGCATCGAGATCGAGCACGTCAATTTTGCAGCCGACTACAAAGACCGCGTGTTTGCCGAGTTCCTGCGCGAGTACCAGGCCGGGCGCACACCCAACCCCGACGTGCTGTGCAACGCCGAGATCAAGTTCAAGGCTTTTCTGGACCACGCCATGCGCCTGGGCGCCGAGAAAATTGCGACGGGACACTACGCACGCGTGCGGGAGCGCGCTGGGCTGTTCCAGCTGCTCAAGGGCCTCGATCCCACCAAGGACCAGAGCTACTTCCTGCACCGCCTGACGCAGGCCCAACTGGCCAAGACGCTGTTCCCGGTGGGCGAGCTGCGCAAGACCGAGGTGCGCCGCATTGCGCAGGAGATCGGCCTGCCAAATGCCAAAAAGAAGGATTCCACCGGCATCTGCTTCATTGGCGAGCGCCCGTTTCGCGAGTTTCTGAACCGCTACATCGCCCACGCGCCCGGGCCGATTCAGGACGAGCGCGGTCGCACCCTGGGTCGGCACGTGGGCCTGTCGTTCTACACATTGGGGCAGCGCCAGGGCCTGGGCATTGGCGGCGTCAAGGAAAAAGGCGCGCAGCGCGGCGCCGGCGAGCACGCGCCCTGGTTTGTGGCGCGCAAGGAGCTCGACACCAATGTGCTGCGCGTGGTGCAAGGCCATGAGCACCCCTGGCTGCTGTCGCAGCAGCTCACGGCGCAGGACGCGAGCTGGTGTGCCGGCCACGCCCCCGCGCCTGGCCCCTACGCGGCCAAGACGCGCTACCGGCAGCAGGATGCGCTCTGCAACTTCACCACGCAGGAAGCCGGCGGCTTCGCACTCGACTTTGCACAGCCGCAATGGGCAGTAACGCCGGGCCAGAGTGCAGTGCTGTACGACGGCGACGTCTGCCTGGGCGGGGGCGTCATCGCCCATGTCGGCGGGCAATGATCAAAATTTTGGTAAAAATAAGGCTCTAGCGCTTATCCAGCAAGCGTTGATAGCTATATATTTGCTAGCGATTCACCCGCGGTATTAGGGCCTTCCGGCCCGCCAGCCGCAGTCCATCGCGCAGGTTGAGCGCCAGCAGCGCAATATTGACGGCACCTGCAGCCAGTTCTACCCCCTGTAGCGCATAAAACGCCACGCCGAACTCGCCGGCATTGGCCATGCTGGCGAGGAACCAGGCGCTCGGCAACAGCACCACCACGCCGTTGGCTGCGATGAATTGCATGCGCCGCATTTTTACGGTGACCAAGCGTCCCTTGCGACTTCGGCTGAGCGCAAAGCCGCTGGCCCCGGTGAGCGCCAGCGCTGGGATCAGGAGCCACATGACTCTCAAAATTGCATTCTTGACGGCTACAACACTGGCCTCTGCAAGAAAGAGTTCGGAGATAAGCGTCGAGGACCAGAAACCGACGATGCACATCAGCGCCAAGGCGCCCGCCATGCCATGCAGCTTCGATTTCATGGCGCGGCCTCCAGACTGGATGCATGGCTGAGGTGGGACAGCATCGCTTCAAGTGCGGACTGCGCGGCCCGCGCCTGCGCCACGGTGATGCGCGCGCCCATGGCACTGGCCTGCTGCAACCACAAGGCATCGGCCTGCCCGTACACCTGCACACCCTGAGGCGTCAGGGCGTAAAGGGGCGACCGGCTGTGTGCGGGGTTGGGGTGTAGCGCCAGCAGCCCCTGCTCGACCAGCAAATTGAGCTGTTTTTGCGCCCCTTGGCGCGTCACGCCCATGGCCTGGGCGATCTGCGGCGCGGTGAGCGACTTGCCCCCCAAGGCCACAGCGCCCAGCATCTGCCAGCGTGCGCTGGTCAAGCCCAATGGCGCGACCAACGCATCGCCCCATTGGAGCAGTGCGCCGTTCAGGCGAAAGACCGTCAACACAAGCTCTGTCACGGACTGAGCGTCGGCGCCATCGCTGGCTGGTAGGTTTTGGTGTTTCATGACAACCAGTTTCCATTATTGGAAACTGGTTGTCAAGTTACTCAACCGATCAGACCTCGCGGTGCAACTGCACGCAAAAAAAAGCCCGCCTCCTCTCGGAGAACGGGTTCACTATCAACAAAAATCCAACGAAGTAGCTTCTAGAAGGGGATATCGTCGTCCATATCGTCAAAACCAGACGCTGCGCGCGGCGCGGGTGCCGGCGCTGGGCGATCGGCCGGTGGGCGCGCCGCAGGCGCGGCGCGGCGCGGCGCCTCGTAGCCGCCACCGTCGCCGCCTTGCGCGCCGTGACCGCCTTCGTCGTAGCCGCCGCCCTGACCACCGCCAGAGCCGGAGCGACTGCCCAGCATCTGCATGGTGTCGGCGCGGATTTCGGTGGTGTATTTCTCAACGCCGGCCTGGTCGGTCCACTTGCGCGTGCGCAAACTGCCTTCGACGTACACCTGCGAGCCTTTGCGCAGGTACTGCTCGACGATTTCGGCCAGCCGGAAGTTGAACACCACGCGGTGCCATT
>JAUCDU010000260.1:0-3977 GCA_034674825.1 Giesbergeria sp. | reverse complement strand
CGCGCGCGCCGTTGCCCAGGTGGAAGCGCGCCACCGGGTCCAGCGGCCGGCCGTCGACCAGCTCCAGCGCCAGGTAACGCGCGGCGCACTGCTGCAGCCACAGCGCCACGGGGGCACGGGCTTCCAGCGTATCCGCCTGATCGGCAGCGGCCAGCAACGCGCTGGCGGTGAGCGCATCCGGCCCCTCGAGCGCGAGCGCAGCCGCCAGTTCGGCGCGGCGTTTGCCATCGAGGCGCTCCAGAGCCTGAGCGGCGTTCTTGCCCAACCAGGCGCGAAACCCCGGAATCGGCGAGAGCGTGGCGAACTGGCGCAAGCGTGGGAACTCTTCGCTCAGGGTTTCGGCCACGGTCTTGATGAGCGAATCACCAAAGCTGACACCGCGCAGCCCCGTTTGCGTGCTGCTGATGGAATAGAAGATGGCGGTGGTCGCGCGGTCCAGTGGCACCTGAACCACGGTCTCGTCAAGCAGCGGCGCAATGCTGTCCGAGAGGTGCTCGACCAGCGCCACCTCGACAAAGATCAAGGGCTCGGTCGGCAGGCTCGGGTGAAAAAAACCGTAGCAGCGCCGGTCGCCTGCCAGGCGGTTTTTCAGATCGGCCCAACTGCGGATGTCGTGCACCGCCTCGTATTTGATGAGCTTTTCAATCAAGGACGCGGGCGAGTCCCACGACAGGCGCTTGAGCTGCAGAAAGGCCACGTCGAACCAGGTGGAAAACAACTGCTCGAGCTCGGCGTCCAGCGCCAGCAGGCGCTTGTCCGTCTTGAGCGCTTTCAGCAGCTCGGCGCGCAGCTCGATGAGAAAGCGCATGCCGTTCGGGAACGCGGTAAAGCGTTGCAGCAAGCGCGTGCGCGGCGAAGTCATGGCCCTGCGCAGTGCTATTTCGGCCTGCGCCTCATTGGGCGTGCCGACAGCAGCCTCGTAGCGCTCGCGCGCGGCCTTGAAGCGCGAGGCGTCGGGGGCAAACTGCTCACACAGCAGCAGCCAGAAATCACGCTGCTCGCCCGGCTCGGCCGCTGCGTACCAGGCAGCCAGGGCCTGCGCGCGGCGCCCGCCTTCGACTTCGCTGACGCGCGGCGCCACGACGTCCTGCAACTGGGTGAGGAGACTGCGCAGTGCACGAGGCGACAGGCTCTCCTCCCCCCGGCGCAGCGTGGCCTGCAGGCGCTCGTGGGTGCTGCGTTCGGCTTTGGCTTTGGTGGCGACGGGCGTGCGGGCGTCGGTTGCAGGGCGCGCATTGGTGATCAGCGCGACGCTGCGCGTGATCCATTCGGGTACGGTGTTCATGGGCTCTCGAAAAACGGTGGAACGCAGCAGCCATTATTCCGGCAATTGCCGGGCTGCTTCGTCAGAGGGCGCCGCGCCGGCGCATCCAATCCAGTTTCAGGAGTCGTCCAGCGGTGCCAACGCCAGACGGCTACGTACGTCGCTGTTGATGATGCGCAGCTCCGCCAGGCTGCTTTCGATGTGGACCAACTTCTGTTCCAGCTCGGCGATGGCGCTATCGGTGCGTTCGAGCACGAAGCGCAGTTGTTGTGCCCGACCTTCGCCCGCATGGCCGTACATGTCCAGATATTGCTTGATCTCTGCAAGCGTGGAGCCGATTGCCTTGGCCCGCAAGATGAGCACCAGACGCGCGCGGTCGCGCCGGCTGTAGACGCGCGTGCCATTGACACGGCGCGGGCAGAGCAAGCCTTTGTCCTCATAAAAGCGCAAGGTGCGCGGCGTTATACCGAAGGCCTTGCACAGCTCGGTGACGCCGAACAACTCGGATGGGCTGTCGTCCGAGAAATGGTCGGCCAGCACCTGGCGCGCCGCCTCGTTGGTCGCAGCCTGGCGCTCGCCTGCGCTGCCGGTGCGCCCCTTGGCCATGGTCAGACCACTCGCTGCAGCTTCATGGCGATGCTCATGTCGCCGCTGACCTTGAACTTGCCCCCCATGAAGCCGGTGACAGGGTTGAGCGTGCCACTGAGCAGTTTGTTGAGGTTGTCCAGCGTGATCTCCACCGTGCAGTCGGCGTCGCGGTCGGTGTTGTCCACCGTGTTGGGCGAAGACACACCATCAATGACGATCTGACCGTCGCTGCCGCAATCAAATTTGAGCACGGCGTCGAGCCCGCTGTCGTCGCCCACTTTGGTGCGGATGGCGTCGGTGCATTCCTGGAGGTTCATGGCGGTCCTTGTCAGAGTGAGAAATAGTCAGGTCGGCATCATAAGGTCACAGCCCACCGAATGCGAAAGGGAAAACACCCATAAGCAAGCCGGTTGACGTTAACGGCACCTTCCAATCTAATGGTTGGCCTTTGCTGTAGCCCCGGTATGCCCCGGTTGTTGTTCCCATGTCCAAACCTGTTATGTCTCGGTACCAAAGTGTTTTCAGGGAGCGGCTGTTTGCCGACCGCACCGTCTGGGTGACCGGCGGCGGCAGTGGTATCGGCCGCTGCAGCGCGCACGAGCTGGCGTCACTGGGCGCGCGCGTGGTCATCAGCGGGCGCACCCAGGAGAAGCTCGAACGCGTGGCGCATGAAATCCGCGAAGACGGCGGCCTGTGCGACACCATTGCCTTTGACATTCGCGACGAAGACGCCGTGAAGGCAGCCGTGGCCGACGTGGTGGCGCACTTTGGCCCCATTGCCGGCCTGGTCAACAACGCCGGCGGGCAGTTTCCGGCGCCACTGCAGGCGATCAGCAAGCGCGGCTTCGAGGCCGTGGTCAACAACAACCTCACCGGTGGTTTTTTGATGATGCGCGAAGTCTTCTTGCAAAGCATGCAGGAGCACGGTGGCTCGGTCGTCAACATGACGGCCGACTTTCGCAATGGCATGCCCGGCATGGCCCACTCGGGCGCGGCGCGCGCGGGCATGAGCAACCTGACCATGAGTGCCGCTTTCGAGTGGGCGCATGCTGGCGTGCGCGTGAATGCGGTCGCGCCCGGCTGGGTGGCGTCTTCCGGCATGGACAGCTACGGTGGAGCGATGCGCGCCATCATTCCGAAGCTACGCGAGCACGTCCCGATGCGGCGCTTGGCGACCGAGGCCGAAATCAGCGCGGCCATCGTGTTCCTGCTGAGCCCCGCTGCCGCCTTCATTACCGGCGTCACGCTGCAGATTGACGGCGCCGCCTCGCTCGGTAGCGCCATCTTCCCAACCCAGGATCACGATCGCTGCCCGCCTTTCGAAGGTTTTCATCGCGCGCAGACGCCAGAGGTGCTCAAGCCATGACGGCATTGCACACCCTGATTGACACCGGCAGCGCTGCCTTTCGCCGCAATGCCGAGCGCATGGCAGAACGCCTGGCCCAGGTGCAGGCTCTGCAGGGCAAGGTGGTGGCCGAATCCAGCTCCAAACGTGCGCAATTTGAAAAAAGAGGGCAACTCCTGCCACGCGAGCGCATTGCGCGCCTGCTTGACCGGGGCAGCAGCTTTCTGGAGCTCAGCCCGCTCGCCGGTCTGGGCATGCACGACGACGACGGCAAGAAGTCGGTGCTGGGCGGTGGTTCCATCGTGGGCATCGGCAAGGTCGCCGGAAAGCGCGTGATGGTTTCCGCCAGCGACAGCGCGGTCAAAGGAGGCACCGTGCCGCCCATGGGGCTCAAGAAGGCCCTGCGTGCACAGGCCATTGCGCTGCAGAACAAGCTGCCAATGATTGCACTGGTGGAGTCGGGCGGCGCCAACCTGATGTACCAGGCCGATCTTTTTGTCGAGGGCGGGCGCAGTTTTGCCAACCAGGCACGGCTGTCGGCCGCCGGCATTCCGCAGATTGCCGTGGTGCATGGCTCGTCCACTGCCGGCGGCGCCTATCTGCCTGGACTGTCGGACTATGTGGTGTTGGTCAAAGGTCGCTCCAGCATCTACCTGGCCGGCCCGCCCTTGGTCAAGGCGGCGATCGGCGAAGACACAAGCGACGAGGAGCTGGGCGGAAGCGACATGCACGCCAGCGTGACCGGCCTGGGCGAATACCTGGCCGAGAACGATGCCCACG
>JAUCDU010000259.1:0-3978 GCA_034674825.1 Giesbergeria sp. | reverse complement strand
TGTCGAGCACCGTCATGCCGCGAAACAGCGCGATGTTCTGAAAGCTGCGCCCCAGGCCCAGCGCCGCACGCCTGGGCGCCGGCAGATCGGTGATGTCGCGGCCTTGGAAGCGGATGCGGCCGGCGCTGGGCCGGTAGAAGCCTGAGATGGTGTTGAACAGCGAGGTCTTGCCCGCACCGTTGGGGCCGATGACGGCGGTGATGGTGCCGGGTTGCACGGCAAAACCCACGCCGCCGAGCGCCCGCACACCGCCAAAGGCCAGCGTGACGCCATCGACTTCCAACAGGGGGCCGGCCGGGCCGGAGGGGGCACTGTGCATCAAGCTCAACCTAGGGTTTTTGCGGGACGCGAGGACGTTACTCGCACGTAAACTACTTACTCACGAGTAGAGTTTGTGTGCGAAGTCCGCCATCTGGCATCAGGATTTACCCCCAAACCAGCCGATATGCCCAGTTCTACCCCTCGCCGTCCACGTGCTGTCGCCTCGCCCTGGGCAAATGCGCCCGAGCGCGAGCAGCAGCGCGAAACCAAGCGCCAGGCGGTACTTGCCGCCGCCGCGCAACTGTTCAACGAGCGCGGCTTTCACGCCACCTCGCTGGACGACATTGCCGCGCGGCTGCATGTCAGCAAGCCGACGCTGTACTACTACGTGAAGAACAAGGACGAAATCCTGCTCGGCTGCGTGCGCCAGGGGCTGGACATGATGCTGGCCGGCATCGAGGACTCGCGCCGCGCTGGTGGCAAGGCAGTGGACCAGTTGCTCACCTGCATGCGCGTGTACGCACACATCGTCACCATGGACTTCGGCATGTGCCTGATCCGGGTCGGCGACGAGCAATTGCCGGCGGAGAGCCGGCGCGAACTGCGGCGCCTCAAGTCGCTGATCGACCACGAGTTTCGCCGGCTCGTGACGGCCGGTATCGCAGAAGGCTCGATCGCGTCCTGCGACCCAAAAATGACCGCTTTTGTGATTGCCGGGGCGCTTAGCTGGATCGGCCGCTGGTACCAGCCCGAGGGCGAATACACGCCGGAGCAGGTGGCCGAGCAGTGCATTGCGACGCTGTGCGCCGGGGTGTTGCAGCGGCCGGCGGCGACAGCCTAGTTTCCGCCGGGAGCGCCCTGTGCCGCCAGATCGTCCAGGATCGGACAGTCCGGCCGCGCATCGCCAGCGCAGCAACCCACCAAGTCCTGCAGCGTGCGCTGCATCGCCTGCATGGCGGCGATGCGCTTGGCAAGGTCGTCAATATGCGCCTGGGCGATCTCCTTGACGCTGGCGCTGGTGCGCTGCTTGTCTTGCCACAGGCCGAGCAGGACGCCAATTTCCTGGATGGAGAAGCCCAGGTCGCGTGCGCGGCGGATGAAGCGCAGCGCGTGCACGTCGGCCTCGGAATACTGGCGGTAGCCCGAGTCGGTGCGCGCCACGGGCGCCAGCAGGCCAAGCGACTCGTAGTGGCGCACCATGCGCGCGGAAATGCCGGCGCGCTCGGCGGCGATGCCGATGGATACATGGCCCGCAGCGCGCTCTTGCAGCGCGGGCGTGGTCATGCTGGCGCGACCTCGTAGCCTTCTTCGGCAATGGCGGCAGCGAGCGCGTCGCGGGCCTGGCGGCTTTCAACCTCGACGCGGTTGGCCGCGCGGTCGATGCGCACCTGCGCGTCTGGGTCCAGGGTTTGCACGGCCTGCGTGACGGCGCGCTCGCAGTGGCCGCAGGTCATGCCGCGGACGTCGAACTGGTGGTGGGTGGTGCTCATGGGGGACTCCTTGTGGGGCAGAGAAAACGCCAGTGTGAAGCTTGACATGGTGGCAGAGTCAAGTGACGCGCGCTCGCGCTGCCTACCTGGCGCTCGCAATTCTTGCTCAAATTGGCTTCCAGCGCTTATCTGCATTGCGCTGGCAGCTATGAATAGTGAAGCAACGAGAAAAAACGCGCTGCGTACGCAGGGCTTGACTCTGACATGGTGGCAGGCCTTAAGGTAGCCGCATGACCACCGAAACCCTGCCCCGCCCCTTGCCTGGCGCCGCTGCGCCCAGCCCTGCACCGTCGCCCGACCCAAAAGGCGCCGCCACGCACATCGACATCGGCATTGGGGGCATGACCTGCGCCAGCTGCGTCGGCCGGGTCGAACGTGCGCTTGCCAAATTGCCCGGGGTGCAAGAGGCCACGGTGAACCTGGCGACCGAATCGGCGCGTGTCGCCATGGTCGGCGCGCCGGGCGAAGATGCCGCCACGCTGGACGCCCGATTGCGCCGCGCCGTGCGCAACGCGGGCTATGAGCCGCGCTCGCCCGAGGCGGTCGAGGCGTTCGAGACGGCGTCGCCCTGGACCGGCTTTGGCCCGGTGGCGCTCGGCCTGCTGCTGTCGACACCGCTGGTGCTGCCGATGTTCGGCGACCTGTTTGGCGCCCACTGGATGCTGCCCGCCTGGATTCAGTTTCTGCTGGCCACGCCGGTGCAATTCGTACTCGGGGCGCGGTTCTACAAGGCCGGCTGGCACGCGGCGCGTGAGTTCACCGGGAATATGGATTTGCTGGTGGCCATTGGCACCAGCGCCGCCTGGGGGCTGTCGATCTGGCTCTGGCTCACCGCCCAGCCGGGCGAAGCACCACACCTGTACTTTGAAACCTCGGCCGTGGTGGTCACGCTGGTGCTGCTGGGCAAGTGGCTGGAAGCGCGCGCCAAACACCAGACCACAGCGGCGATTCGCGCCTTGCACAGCCTGCGGCCCGACGTGGCGCACCTGTTGGTCAAGGGCCAGGAGCAGGACGTTCCGGTGGCCGAAATTCTGCCCGGCGACCAGTTGGTGGTGCGCCCCGGCGAGCGCCTGCCGGTCGATGGTGTGCTGCAGCAGGGCAGCTCGCAGGTGGACGAATCCATGCTGACCGGCGAGCCCTTGCCGGTGGCCAAGGAGGCGGGCGACGCACTCACCGGCGGCTCGATCAACGGCGAGGGCCGCATCGTGCTCGAAGTGCACGCCGTGGGCAGCGAAACCGTGCTGGCCAAGATCATCCGGCTGGTGGAAGACGCGCAGGCCGCCAAGGCGCCGATCCAGCGGCTGGTGGACCAGGTCGCCAATGTCTTCGTGCCGGTGGTGCTCTTGATTGCGCTGGCAACCTTGGTCGGCTGGATGCTGATGGGCGTCGCGGGCGAGACCGCGCTGATCCGCGCCGTGGCGGTGCTGGTGATTGCCTGCCCCTGCGCGCTCGGGCTGGCGACACCGGCGGCCATCATGGCGGGCACGGGCGTGGCGGCCGAGCACGGCATTCTGATCAAGGATGCGCAGGCGCTGGAGCTTGCGCACCGCGCCGACACCATCGCCTTTGACAAGACCGGCACGCTCACCGTCGGCCAACCGCGCCTGACCGCGTTTGAAGTGGCGGACGGCGACGACCGCAGCGCCTTGCTGCGCACCGCCGCCGGCCTGCAAAGCGGCAGCGAGCACCCGCTGGCGCGGGCCGTGCTGAAAGCAGCCGAAGCCGAAGCGCTGGCCTGGGAAGCCCCGGCCGAGCTGCGCGCCGTGCCCGGGCGCGGCACCGAAGGCGCAGTGCATGGCGCGCGCTGGCTGCTGGGCAGCCTGCGCTGGATGGACGAACTCGGCGCCCAACTCGGCCCGCTGGCAGAGCGCGCCGCGGCCTTGCAGGCCGAAGGCGCCACAGTGTCGGCGCGGGTGGAGCAAACCGGCGCGCGGGACAGCAGCGCGCGCAAGGTGCGCGCCCAGCTGGCGTTTGCCGACGAGCCCAAGCCGGGCGCAGCCGAGGCGTTGGCGCAACTGCGCGCCAAGGGCTTGCGCACGGTCATGATTTCCGGCGACAACCGCGGCGCCGCCGAGGCCATGGCGCGCCGTCTGGGGCTCGACCCGGATGCGGGCGAGGTCATGGCCGAGGTGCTGCCGGGCGACAAGGCCGCCGCCGTGCGGGCTTTGCAACAGCCCGCAGAGGGAATCCGGCACACCGTGGTGATGGTGGGCGACGGCGTGAACGA
>JAUCDU010000258.1:0-4073 GCA_034674825.1 Giesbergeria sp. | reverse complement strand
GAAGTGCCCCTTTCTTGGATGCAGGACTCCGGCCCTTCCGAAGCGCTCTGCAGACATTTGTGTGGAGGCTAGGCGTTACAACGACGGCAAGGTCAAGCCCTCTTGTTGCCTCAGCGGGCAGACGGCACGGACAAGGTGGTGGGACGCCCGGCGTCGTCGCCGTGGTTGGCCTCCGGCGCGCCCTTGAAGCGCAGCAGGCGCAGTGCGTTCAGCGTGACCAGGGCCGTGGCGCCGGTGTCGGCCAGCACGGCAACCCACAAGCCGGTGATACCCAACACGGTGGTGACCAGGAACAAGCCCTTGAGGCCAATGGCGAATACGACGTTTTGGTGAATGTTGGCCATCGTCGCCCGCGACAGGGCCACCAGGTGGGCCACGTCCGTGACGCGGCTCTTGAGCAGCGCGGCATCGGCGGTTTCCAGCGCCACGTCCGTGCCGCCGCCCATGGCGATACCCACGTCGGCGGTCGCCAGGGCCGGCGCGTCGTTGATGCCGTCGCCGACCATCGCCACCTTGGCATCACGCTTCATCTCGTTGACCAAGCGCAGCTTGTCCTGCGGCAGCAGCTCGGCCTCCCACTCGATGCCCAGCTTGCCGGCGATCGCCTGCGCGGTGCGGCGGTTGTCGCCGGTCAGCATGACCGAGCGCACGCCCATGGCGTTGAGCTGGGCCACGCCTTCGCGCGCGTCGCGGCGGGGCTCGTCGCGCAGGGCCAGCAGGCCCAGAACGTTCTTGCTGGCTTCGTCGAACAGGACCACCACGGTCTTGCCGCCATCCTCCAGCTTGTCGATTTCCCTGCGGTGCGCGGCTGTCAGCGTGGCCGTCTGTTCCGCATGGGCGGGCGATCCGACAGCGAGCGCACTGCCGTTCACGGTGGCGCGCACCGCCTTGCCGGCAATGGCCGATGCGCCCGTGGCCTGGGGAATCGCCACGTCCAGGCTCTTGGCATGGGCGACAATGGCCTTCGCCAAGGGATGGTTTGAGCCGGACTCGACAGCGGCGGCAAGCGCAAGGACCTGTTGATGCTTGAACAGCCCGAAGGGCAGGACCTCGGTGATGCGCGGCTTGCCCTCGGTCAGCGTGCCAGTCTTGTCGAAGGCAATGGCGCGCACGCGGCCGATGGTTTCCAACGCGTTGCCACCCTTGATCAGCAGGCCCCGTCGCGTGGCCACCGCAAGGCCCGAGGCGATGGCCGCCGGTGTGGAGAGCACCAGCGCACATGGGCAGGCAATCAACAGCAGTGCGAGGCCGCGGTACAGCCAGGTACCCCAGTCGCCACCCATGGCAAGTGGCGGAACCACCACGATCAACGCCGCGATGGCCATGACGGCAGGGGTGTAGTAGCGGCTGAACTTTTCGATGAAGCGAGCCGTGGGCGCCTTGGAGGACTGCGCCTGCTCCACCAGTTGGATGATGCGAGAAATGGTGTTGTCCGATGCCGTCTTCTCGACTTGTACTTCGAGCACGCCATCGACGTTGATGGAGCCGGCGAACACGTCGGCACCGATAGCCTTTTGACGCGGTACGGACTCGCCGGTGATAGGCGACTCGTCCAGGCTGCTTTCACCGCGGAGGATCTTGCCGTCCGCAGGCACCCGGTCACCAGGGCGCACCAGCACGCGGTCGCTCACGCGCAGGGAAGCGGCGGGCACTTCGCGCTGCCCGCCCGCGGCATCGAGCAGTACCGCCGTCTTAGGCACCAGGGAGGCCAGCGCCTTGATGCCGGCGCGCGCGCGGCCGGCGGCCACGCTTTCCAGCAGCTCGCCGATCGCGAACAGGAACACCACGGCAGCAGCTTCCTCGGCCTCGCCTATCACGAGCGCGCCCAGCGAGGCGACGACCATCAGCGTTTCGATAGAGAACGGCGAGCCTGACACAGCCAGCGCGAAGGCTTTGCGAGCGAACGGCAGCACGCCCGCGATCACCGCAGCGGCGAAGATCCATTCAGCGTAGCCAGGAACGAACTGCGCGATCGCGTAGGCCGAGCCCATCAGGCCGCCCAGGCCCAGCACGTGCTTGCCTTTCTTCGTCTGCCACCAGCGCTGATGGCGCGCCGTCGATGCTGCTGCTGGGGCCGCGGGTGCTGAGCCATCATGGCGGCGCACGTCGGAGACGCCGAAGCCCAGGCTCTTGATGGTCTTCTCGATGTGGCCGAGCTGCGTGGGGCCGCCAGACGCGAGCGTCAATTCCAGCGTTTCTGCGGTGAAGTTTATGCGGGCATCGGACACGCCATCCATGCGAGCGAGCGCCGTTTCGATCTTGCCGACGCAACTGGCGCAGTCCATGCCCTCGACGCGCATGGACACGTTGGGGGGCGTGCTGGGTGCTCCACGGGAGGCAGAGGCCGGCGCATGGTCATGCCCGCTGCAGGCCCCGTGATCGTGACCGTGGTCATGGGCATGGGCATGGCCGTGAGCATGGCCATGCCCATGGTCATCACCGCACGCTTTGCCGTGCGAATGATCGTGCCCGTGGTCGTGGGCATGCCCATGGTCATGGTGGCCGCCGCAGCCGGCGTGGTCATGCGCGTGGGCCGCATGGCACGGTGCAGGTGCTGCGGACATTTCGGACGCGGGCAGTGCCTGCACGTCGAAGCCCAGGGACCGGATTTTCTTGGCAATGTCGCGTGCAGTATTTCGGCTACTTGTGCTGCGCGTCAACGTCAGCGTCTCATTTGTAAAATTAACCTGTACATTTGATACGCCATCAATTCGACCAAGCGCTGTTTCAATCTTGCCGACGCAACTGGCGCAATCCATACCTTCGACCCGAAAGCCCAGTTGTTCGTCCTGCGCTCCTGTGCCGTCCAATGTTTCCAAAGACATATCAATCTCCTGGTTCTCTGAGTAATCGCCGTGGCAGGACGCACAAATCAGCGATCGGAATGTTATGCAAACAAATGAACACTTGTTTGTATGTTTATTCAAAAAAAAGAAAGAATCTCTTTCTGGCTGAACCATCCGACCGCTGCTTTATGCAGCTGCCATTAAGTCATTTTTTGTTGCGCAGCATCTGGTAGGTTTCAAATGCGGTGCGGTAGGCATCACTATAGGTATCAGGCGTCTGCTCACCAGCCCAGAATCCAGCCATTCCCGCAACCTGCCAATCTGCCAAATCACTCTTTACTTGAGCACGAGTCAATGCCACCGGAGCCTTGTAAGCCGCACCCAGCTTGAGCTGGAGGTAGCTCTCGTAGGCTTGTTGGTAGGCTTGGGTGTGCGAAGCGGTGGTGATTCCGCGCGAGGTGAGCGCGTGCATGCCGGAGATTTTCCACAGTTCCAAATCAGCCATCACTTCAGCACGAGTCTTTCCTGCTGAGGGCGCCTGATACATATCACCTTGGGTCAATTGCAAGTAGCGCTGAAAGGCAGCCTGGTATTGAGGGCTGAACGTATCCGGGCCGCTTTCGCCGCGAGACAACGCTTCCAGCCCAGATTGCCTCCAAGCAGCCAGATCCTCTTGGACCTGTTGCCGTGTCATATCTGCGGCGAACGGTTGAGCGTTTACTCCAGCAGCAAAAAGTGCGGAAAGCAGAACAGCAAAGCGAATTTTCTTGGACATGGTCAATACTCCTTGACGTTAAAAATAATGGCGTGGTCCTTACGCCTTTCGGATACCCCGTAGACAAATAATAACACACATGAAGATATGTTCAAGTGTTTATTTTTAGAGTGCTTTTTGCTTGGGGTCTTCTAGGCATTCAGCAAGGCGCGCCGGTGTCTCTCTAGATTGATAGCCAAAAAAAGCCTACCCCTTGAAGGCGTAGGCCGGCGCGCACTCACATGTTCAGTCAATCGTCGTGTCTGTCCTCCGAAATGTGAACCGCCATGTCCTGGAGTACCTGGCTGACGTGCTGGTCGGCAATGCCGTAGAAGATGTGCTTGGCTTGGCGCTCGCCGCGCACGAGGCGCGCGCCGCGCAACAGGCGCAGGTGATGGCTGACCAAGGACTGCGACAGGTCTAGCGAGCCAGCAATGTCGCCCACTGCGACCGATCCGCGCATGCACTGCAACAGGATTTTCAATCGCGATTGGTCGCCCAGCAGGCGGAAGGTCTCGGCCAGAACAGCGACG
>JAUCDU010000257.1:0-4092 GCA_034674825.1 Giesbergeria sp. | reverse complement strand
CACTGGCGCGGCAGCGAAATTTAGAGTAAAAAAAGGCTCTAGCGCTTATCCATAAAGCGTTGGTAGCTATCAACTACATAGCTGCATGGGCGGTGACTGCCGGTCTGCAGCGCGGCTTTTATGCACACCTCGCGCCTCCTTGCCGACATTGGCGGCACCCACCTCCGCCTCGCCTGTCAGTCCGAGACGGGCGGGCCGCTGCGCGACATGCGTTCGCAGCCGAGCGACGACTACCCGACGCTGCAGGCGGCGGTCAGCGACTATCTGGCGCAGGTCAAGGTACCCGAACCGCGCGAGGCGGCGTTCGGCATCGCCAACCCGGTGACGGGCGACGCGGTGCACATGACCAACCACGACTGGAGCTTTTCGCAACGCGAGCTGCAGCAGGCGCTCGGTTTGCGGCGGCTGATCGTCATCAACGATTTCACCGCGCTGGCGCTGGCCATTCCGTCGCTGGATGCAAAGCAGCTGCGCCAGGTCGGCGGCGAGGCTGCGGTGCCGGGCAGCGCCATCGCGCTGATCGGTCCGGGCACCGGTCTGGGCGTGTCGGGCCTCGTGTTTCCGCAAGGCTCTGACATCGGCGTGCCGCTGGCGGGCGAGGGCGGCCATGTCTCGCTGGCCGCGCAGACGCAAAAGGAGTTTGACCTCCTCGCCATCCTGCGCGCGCGCTACGGGCATGTGTCGGCCGAGCGGGCCGTCTCGGGTGCTGGCCTGGTGGACCTGTACCACGCACTGCGCAAGCTGGGCGGCCAGGAAGGCCAAGAGGTCAGTGCGGCGCCGCAAGTGACGCAACTCGCCTTCGAGCAGCACGACCCGCTGGCGCTGGAGGCGCTTGACCTGTTCTGCGGTTTCCTCGGCAGCGTCGCCGGCGACCTGGCGCTGACGTTGGGTGCCAAAGGCGGGGTTTATCTGGGGGGCGGCATCGTGCCGCGTCTGGGTGCGTGGTTCGACCGCTCCAGCTTTCGGACGCGGTTTGAGGCCAAGGGGCGCTTTCAGGCGTATCTGGCGCCGATTCCCTGCTGGGTGGTGGACCCGAACGGCGCGCCGGCACTCTATGGCGCGGCGCGCGCGCTGGATCTGGCCGAACCCTCCTAGCAGGGTGCTTGCGGCCATCTGCCGCTCAGCATTCCTCGCTCCAGCAGTGCCCATCGCGGGCAATCATGGCAATCGCCGCGCTCGGGCCCCAGCTGCCGGCGGCGTACGGCCGTGGGCTGCCCGGGTCGTTCTGCCAATGCTGCAGGATCGGCTCGACCCAGCGCCACGCGGCCTCCTGCTCGTCGCTGCGCACGAACAGGTTCAGGCGCCCGGCAATGACGTCGAGCAGCAGGCGCTCGTAGGCGCCGACGCGCTCCGAACCAAAGCGCTGGTCGAAATCCAGGTTCAGGCTCACCTGCGAGAGCACCGGCTCCGTCTGGTGGTGGTTGGCGCTTTGCGACAGCAGCTGCAGCTCCAGCCCGTCCTTGGGCTGCAGGTGGATCAGCAGCCGGTTCGCCGCGCCGCTGGGCCCGCGAAAGATCGGGTGCGGCACCGGTCGGAAGTTGATGGCGATGTGGGCATCTGCAGCCGCCAGGCGCTTGCCGGTGCGGATATAGAACGGCACACCGGCCCAGCGCCAGTTCGAGATTTCGGTACGCAGCGCGACAAAGGTTTCCGTCGTGGTGCTGGGTGCAACGCCCGCCTCGTCGAGGTAACCGGGCACGGCGTGGCCCTTCACGGTGCCGGCCGCGTAGCGACCGCGCACCACATGCTGCGCCAGCGTCTCGCCCGTCCAGGGCTTGAGCGATTGCAGCACTTTGAGTTTTTCGTCGCGAATGGCGTGCGCGCTGGAATTGATCGGCGGCTCCATGCCAATGGCGCAGAGCAGCTGCAGCGCGTGGTTTTGCACCATGTCGCGCAGCGCGCCGGTCTGGTCGTAAAAAGCGCCGCGGGTTTCAACGCCCAGGGATTCTGCGATCGTGATCTGGATGTTGGCGATGGTCTCGCGGCGCCACAGCGGCTCGAACAAGGCGTTGCCAAAGCGCAGCGCAAACAGGTTTTGCACCGAAGGCTTGCCCAGGTAATGGTCGATGCGAAAGATCTGGTCTTCGGCGAGCACCGTGCGCAGCAGGGCGTTGATGGCCTGGTTGGACTGCAGGTCGTGCCCCAGCGGTTTTTCCAGCACCAGGCGCGTGGCCGGGCCGTTGAGCCCGGCGGCGCCAATCTGCTCGGCCACCGCGGTGAACAGCGCGGGCGCAGTCGCCAGGTACATCACCAGCGAGTCGGCATTGCGCTCCTGCACCATGGCCGCCAGGCGCGCGTAGTCGGCCGGTTGCGACAAGTCCATGCGCAGGTAGTGCAGCATGGCGCCGAACTCTGTGAACTCCTGTGCCGTGGGGCGCTTGGCCAGCTCGACGCGCTCGGCGCGCTCGGCCATCAGACTCCGATACTGCGCATCGCTCATGTCATCGCGCGCCACGCCAATGATGCGTCCGCCCGGTGGCAGCGTGCCGTGGCGAAACGCCTGAAACAGCGCCGGCATGAGCTTGCGCCAGGCCAGGTCGCCAGTGCCACCAAACAGAACGAGGTCAAAACTCATGGAAAGAGGCCTTGCGTGAATCATCGTACAACGATGCCGTCAGGGTACACGCAGCGGGCAGCGCCGCACCGTAGGAATGCGACCACATTTCTGCGGGCGCTGTTCAGGTTACCCTTTTCGCTTGCCAGCGGGACCGGCACTCCCCGGCACTGTTCACCTACCAAGGAGGCCCTCGTGCATCCCACCCTCGACCGCGTGACCGCACGCATCATCGAACGCAGCCGCGAGAACCGCGCGGCCTACCTGGCCAGCGTCAACGCCATGATTGCGCGCAAGCCGCCGCAAGACCGCATGGGCTGCGCCAACCTGGCCCATGCGTATGCGGCGCTGCCGGGGGCCGACAAGTTCAAGGTGACGGTCGAGAAGGCGCCCAACATCGCCATCGTCACCGCCTACAACGACATGCTCTCGGCGCACCAGCCGTACCAGGGCTTCCCGGCGGTGCTGCGCGATGAGGCGGCGCGCCTGGGCGTCACGGTGCAGGTGGCGGGCGGCGTGCCGGCGATGTGCGACGGCATCACCCAGGGCACGGCGGGCATGGAGCTCTCCCTGTTCTCACGCGACACGATTGCCATGTCCACCGCCATAGCGCTGTCGCACGATGTGTTCGACGGCGCGCTGCTACTGGGCATTTGCGACAAGATCGTGCCGGGCCTGTTGATTGGCGCGCTGCACTACGGCCACCTGCCGTGCGTGTTCGTGCCTGCCGGGCCCATGGGCACGGGCCTGCCCAACAAGACCAAGGCCCGCGTGCGCGAAGAATATGCTCAGGGCAAGGTCGGCCGGCCTGAACTGATGGCATCCGAGCAGGCGTCGTACCACAGCCATGGCACCTGCACCTTCTACGGCACCGCCAACAGCAACCAGATGCTGCTCGAAGCCATGGGCCTGCATGTGCCGAACGCCGCCTTTGCGCACCCGGACAGCCCTGAGCGCGAGCAGTTCACGCGGCGCGCGCTGGCCACCGTGCTGGACATTGGCAAGCGCGGCGAGCGTTTCACGCCGATAGGGTTTTTGGTGGACGAGCGCTGCATCGTCAACGCCATGGTGGCCTTGCTGGCCACGGGGGGCTCGACCAACCACCTGATTCACTGGGTGGCGGTGGCGTGCAGCGCCGGGATCCTCATCGACTGGACCGATTTTGACGAGCTGTCTTCCGCCGTGCCCTTGCTGGCGCGCGTCTATCCGAACGGCGACGCCGACGTGAACCAGTTTCAGGCGGCGGGCGGTCCGCCGTGGATCCTCCGCGAGCTGCTGGATGCCGGGCTGATGCACCCGGACGTGCTCAGCGTGAACGCGGGCGGGATCCGCGCGGGAGCAGCGGATGCCCCGGACGTATCGGGCGACGAAGGCGTCGTGCGCACCGCGAGCGCACCGTTCTCGCCCACCGGCGGCCTGCGCCTGCTGCAAGGGCGCCTAGGCCGCGCCGTCATCAAGGTGTCTGCCGTGCCCGACGACCGGCATGTGGTCGAGGCGCCGGCGCGGGTTTTCGACTCGCAAGAGGCGTTGCTCGCCGC
>JAUCDU010000256.1:0-4134 GCA_034674825.1 Giesbergeria sp. | reverse complement strand
CGGGGAGGTATCTCCGTCGCTCTTGCGCTGTCGCTGCCAGCAGGGCCGGAGCGCACCGTGGTGCTGGCGCTGACCTACTGCGTGGTCGTCTTTTCCATCTTGGTCCAGGGCCTGAGCATCGGCCGCGTCATTCGCACCACGGCCGCGCCCGGCCAGAAAGCGCCTGAGCGCTAGGCGCCCGGAAGCTACCATCCTGCTTGCGCCCGTGTGGGTGCGTTCATCTCACCCTTCAAGGAAAACCAGACAAGTGCATCCAATCAGAGTCGCCATCGCCGGTCACGGCAACCTGGGGCGGGGCGTTGAAGCCTCGATTGCCAAGAACCCCGACATGCAGCTCGTCGGCATCTATACGCGCCGCGCGCCGGAGCAGATCCAGCCGTTGCGGGCGGGTACCGCAGTGCATGCCATGGAAGCGCTCGCTGGCCATGCCGACCGCATCGATGTGTTGATCCTGTGTGGCGGCTCCAAACAGGATTTGCCCGAGCAGGGTCCGGCGATGGCGGCACTGTTCAATACGGTGGACAGCTTCGACACGCATGCGCGCATCCCCGAATACTTTGCTGCGGTGGACGCGCCGGCGCTGGCCAACCGCAAGACCGCACTGATCTCTGCCGGCTGGGACCCCGGCATGTTTTCGATCAACCGGGTGATGGGCGAAGCCCTGTTGCCCGATGGCGTCACCTACACCTTCTGGGGACGCGGCCTGAGCCAGGGGCATTCGGATGCGATTCGCCGCCTGCCCGGCGTAGCCGCCGGCGTGCAGTACACCTTGCCGGTGCAGCAGGCGGTGGACCAGGTGCGCAGCGGCACGCGACCGACCTTGAGCACCCGCGAAAAACACACGCGCGAATGTTTCGTGGTGCTGGAAGCGGGTGCCGACGCCGAGGCCGTGCGCCGGGCGATCGTGACCATGCCGCACTACTTTGACGCGTACGACACCACGGTGAACTTCATCACGGCCGACGAACTGCGGCAGCGCCACAGCGCCATGCCGCACGGCGGCTTCGTGATTCGCAGCGGCAACACCTCGGACGCGCACGCGCAGGTGATCGAATACGGTCTGAAACTTGAAAGCAACCCGGAATTCACCGCCAGCGTGCTGGTCGCCTACGCGCGGGCCGTGTACCGAATGCACAGCCTGGGCCAATTTGGCGCCAAGACCGTGTTTGATGTGCCGCCCGGGATGCTGTCGGCCAAGAGCGCCGAACAGCTGCGTGCGGAGCAGTTGTAGCCAGGCGCAGCGCTTCGAAGCTCAGATGCGGCGGAGCTTTTCGATGCCTGCGCGCAAGGTGTCGTCCTGCTTGGCGTAGCAGAACCGCACCACGCGCTGGTCAAAGCCGTCGGCATAGAAGGCCGACAGCGGGATAGCCGCCACCCCCACCTCGCGCGTGAGCCATTGGCAAAACTCGGCTTCGTTCAGATCGCTCACGCCCGAGATGTCCACGCACTGGAAGTAGCTGCCGGCGCCGCTGCCGGGAAGCAGCCGTAGGCGTGAGCCTGCCAGGCCCGCGCGGAACAGATCGCGCTTGGCCTGGTAGAACGCCGGCAGTTGCAGATAGGGCGACGGATCGGCCAGGTAGGCGGCGAGCCCGACCTGCATCGGTGTGTTCACCGTGAATACGTTGAACTGGTGCACTTTGCGGAACTCCGCCATGAGGGGCGCCGGCGCGGCCACGGTGCCGACCTTCCAGCCGGTGACGTGAAAGGTCTTGCCAAAGCTCGAGACGATAAAGGCGCGCGCCGCCAAGCCGGCAAAGCGCGCAGCGCTCTGGTGCTCGGCGCCGTCGAACACCATGTGCTCGTACACCTCGTCGCTGATGAGCAGTACGTCGGTGGGCGCGAGCAGGTCCTCGAGTTGGCGCATCTCTTGCGCGCTCCAGACCGTGGCGCTGGGGTTGTGCGGGCTGTTGACGAGGATGGCACGGGTGCGCGGCGTGAGGGCGGCGCTGATCTTGTCAAAATCGGGCCGAAAGCTTCCTGGTGTGAGCGGCACGCGTACCGCCACGCCGCCGGCCAATTCGATGTTCGGGATGTAGCTGTCGTAGCAGGGCTCCAGCACGATGACTTCGTCACCTGGGTGCACAGTCGCAAGAATCGCGGTCAGGATTGCCTGGGTGGCGCCGGCTGTGATGGTTATTTCGGTTCCAGCGCCGTATTTGCGCGCATGGAGTGCTTCAATTTTGGAAGCAACCGCTTCACGCAACGCGAGCACGCCCGGCATGGGCGGGTACTGGTTGTGGCCGGTGCGCATGGCCGTGCTTACGGCCTCGGGCAGGCGCGGGTCGCAATCGAAATCCGGAAAACCTTGGCCCAGGTTCACCGCGCCATGCTCCGCCGCCAGCGCCGACATCACGCTGAAGATGGTGGTCCCCACGTGCGGCAGGCGGCTGGCGAGTTGCGGGGTGCGGGGGGTAGCGGCGAGGTCCATGACTGGCGTGCAGGCTAAAAGGTTTCAGAGTTCGTAGTCGTTTACTTGCCCGGTCATGGCGCGCATGACGAGGTCCCGGCTGAGCCGGTCGCTCAGCAGTTCGGCAAAGCGGTAGACAAAGTTGCGCAGGTACGCGCCCCGCTTGAACGCCACACGGGCGACACTTTGGCCGAACAAATGCCCGACCGGGCGCACGATCAGGTCCCCAAGCGGGTCGTCGCGCATGGCCATTTCGGCCACGATGCCCAGGCCCAGACCCAGGCGCACATAGGTTTTTATGACATCCGAATCGATGGCTTCGAGTGCGATACGCGGCTGCAGACGCCGCGCAGCAAACGCCTGATCGATCTTGGTGCGCCCCGTGAACGAAGGGTGGTAGGTGATGAGTGGCTCGTGGGCGATGTCCTCCAGGCCAATGCGTTCTTTCTGTCCCAGCGGGTGTCCATGCGGCATGACAAGCACGTGTTGCCATTCGTAGCAGGGCAGGGTGACAAGCTCGGGGTATTCGGCCAGGGATTCGGTGGCGACGCCGATCTCGGCGACCTCGTCGATCACCATGCGCGCCACCTGATCGGGCGTTGCCTGGTGCAGGCTGATGTTGACCTTGGGATAGGCCTCGCGCAGTTTGGCGACCGTGGGCGGCAGCACGTAGCGCGCCTGGGTGTGCGTGGTGGCGATGCTGAAGGTGCCGTGGTCTTGCGCGCTGTACTGCTCGCCAATGCGTTTGAGGTTGCCCACCTCGCGCATGATGACCTCGATGCTTTTGAGTACATGCTGGCCCGGCTCGGTAATGCGCTTGAGCCGCTTGCCGTGGCGCGCGAAGATGTCGACTCCAAGCTCACCCTCGAGTTCGAGGATGGCCTTCGACACCCCTGGCTGGGAGGTGTGCAGGGCCTTCGCCGCCTCGGTAAGGTTCAGGCCCCGGCGCGCAGCTTCCTGGACGAAACGAAATTGATGCAGGTTCATATCGAATCCAGGCTAAAGAAGCCGGTCATTATGCAATATCGACAAAGACTACGGCCCGGTACTCGGGCTGGATGTTGCGTTCTATGCCGCTGGCGCCCCACAGGCAATCTGTGCCATCAAAGTGGTCATGCGCGGGTCTTCTCCCACCGGCGGCTGAAGCGCTATGGACAACGAGGGGTGCTCGTTCTGCAAGGCTGCAACCAGCAGGGGCAAATCCTCTCGGGCGTGGCGCCCAGTGCCCAGGAACATGGGCACGATGCTCAGGCTGCGTACGCCGTTTTCGAGCAGGCTGCGCACCGCCTGCGCCAGATCGGGTTCGCACAGTTCCAGGTAGGCACAGCGCACCTGCGCCTGGGGATGGGTGGATTCGATGGCACGCCGCACGGCTTCGATAGGCAGGCTCCATTGCGGGTCGCGCGAACCGTGGGCGAACAGCACAATGCCTGTGGACGTATCCATGGCCACTAGCGACGCAGCACCAGCCAGCCAAAGGCTGCAAGCGACGCCAGGGAATAAATCAGTCCCGGCGCCGCTGCGGTCAGCCAGGGTGACCAGTTTTGCAGATTGCCGGCAAAGCCGAACACGTTGTTGAGCAAAAAGAAGCTGATGCCCGCCATCACCCCGCCGAACACGTAGCCCGTGGTGGAGCCGGAGCGGAAATGCAGATAGGCAAAGGGCAATGCCAGCACCACCATCACCAGGCAGCTCAGGGGATAGAACACCTTGCGCCAGAACTCGAT
>JAUCDU010000255.1:0-4144 GCA_034674825.1 Giesbergeria sp. | reverse complement strand
GCACCACCATCACCAGGCAGCTCAGGGGATAGAACACCTTGCGCCAGAACTCGATTTCGTAGCGCTGCGCCGACTGCCCGTTGGCCTGCAGGTGGCGCACGTATTGAAACAGGTCGATTGTCGCCATGCGGTCGGGCTTGAGCACCGCCGCCGATACCATGTCGGCCGTGATCTTCGTAGGCCACAGCAGTTCGGCCTCAGCCAGGCGCTCTGCGTGCGCCGACTCGCCAGCACTGGCACGCACAAAGGTGTCCCGGGTGACTTGCTTCAGGAGCCAGGCCTCCCCGCCGGGCTGGGCGATCGCCGACTGTGCTTTGGTTTGCGAGAGCAAGCGGCCCTGGGCATCGAACAGGTAGATGCGCACTTCCTCCATCTGAGCGTCCGACCGAATGGCGCGGATGTTGACGGCGACGGAGTTGCTCCCTTGGCGTTCCTTGAGCCAGGCACCGGTACCGCCACTGGTCAGCCGTTCCAGACCCCGCGACTTGAGCATTTGCGCCGCTCGCTCGCTTGCAGGTGCGACGTAGTCGCCCAGCGCAAAGGTCAGCACAACGAACGCGCTGCCGAGCAGCACCAGCATGCCGAGTGCGCGGCCCGGGCCCAGGCCACTGGTGCGCAGGATGGTGAATTCCGAACTCTGCGCATACCGCGCCATCACGAAAATGGTCCCGATCAGCACCGTGATCGGAAGCAACTCATACAAGTGGGTGGGCAGGCCGAGCAGCACCACCAACACCGCCTGTGAGACTGGATAAGCCTGTGGCATTTGGCCGACTGAGCGCAATTCATCGATCAGGTCGAAGAAAAAGAACAGCGCCAGAAAACCCAGTGTGACCAGTGCTACCGCAGTCAGGACTTCGCGGTTCACCATGCGGCGGATGGTCTTCATGCGGCGCTCCTGGGCAACAGCTGGCGCCACGACCATCGATGATGGCGCATGGTGATCAACAGGAGTGCAAAGGCCAGCATGCCTCCGTGCAGCCCTGCCAGGTAGGGCACCAGACCGAAGCGCGCCGACCCCACCCAGCTCTGCCCGAGCGTCATGAAGTTGTAATAGACGACGAAGGCGAACAGGGCGAACAGCAAATTGCCGCTGCGGCTGGCGCGCGGGTTGACACTTGCCAGCCCCAGGCCGAGCACGACCAGATTGAAGGCCGTGAAAGGCAGGCCTACGCGCCACGCCAGTTCCGCTTGGTAGGCGGGAAGGGATTGCGCAAGAAGTTCGGGCGTGCTCCGCGTCCTGGCCGCTCCGTCGCTGCCTGGCGTCAAGGTGGCAGATCCGACACGGGTGCCGTACAGCTCAAACTCGCTCAGTTTTATTTCAGGTTTGTTGGCTGTGGTTTCCAGGCGCTGGCCATTGCTGAGCAACGCGAAACGGTCGCTGCCGCGCATTTCGACGCGTGCGCTGCGTGCGGAAGTGACCGCCTCCGTGCCGTGGTCCTGGGAAGCAATGAACACATTGCTGGCGGTGTTCGCCGCCGGGCTGTCCTTGTCGACGAAGAACACCCGCTTGCCGCTGGCCGACTCCTGGAATTCCCCTGGAGCAATGCGGTCCAGATCGCCGCGCTGCTCATACTGCGCGCGCAATTCCTGAATTTGCTGGTTGGCCCACGGCCAGGCCACCAGGGACAACGCGGCAACTGCCAGCATGACGGGCCAGGCAAACCGCAGCAGTGAAGGCAGCAAGCTGGCCAGGCCCTGGCCGCTTGAGAACCAGATCACCATTTCGCTGTCGCGGTACATGCGAGAGAGGCTGCCAATCGTCGCCACGAACAGGCTGAGGCTCAGAATGGTCGGAAGCTGACCCAGCACGGTGTAGCCCATTACCAGCATGACGTCCGACGGGCTCACATTGCCCCGGGACGCCTGACCCAAAGTGCGGATCAGCATCATGGTCATGACGACGGTGACGAGGACCACGAGCGTGGCGCCAAAGCTTCTGGCAAGCTCTTTTCGCAGGGATGAATCGAATAACATGGGCAGGACAGAAAGAGGCAATTATGAACTTTGATCTCAAAACTCTCGACTTGCCGGCAGCAGCTGGCGAACGTTGCGATTTGCTGGTGGTGCTGGTTGAGCAGGATTTCGCTGCCGGCGCGGACGCCTTGTCCAAAAACATCGCCGAAGCCATTAAACACAAAGATTTCGAACCCAAAGCGGGCAAGTCGCTGTCGCTCTATCAGAGCCCCGGCGTTGCGGCGCGGCGGATTGTTTTTGCTGGCGTCGGCAAGGGCGATGCACAAGGCGTACGCCAGGCAATTGCCAGCGCTGGACCCTCGCTGCGCGCGCCGGGCGTCAAACGCGCTGTCGTCTGCTTTGCTGGCCAGTCCAGCGCTTCAGCCGTCGCCGCCGCAGTGCAGGCTGTGGCGCAGGTGCGCTACATCTATAGGCATACGAAGCCGAAGGCCGACGCGTCTTCGCTGTCCCGTGTGGTTGTCGGAGTGCAAGACCTCAAATCCGTGTCGGCAGCGTTTGCGTCTAGCCAGGCGATAGCGCTGGGGGTGGAACTGGCGCGTGAATGGGGCAATCGCCCTGCCAACCATGCCACGCCCACCATGCTGGGCAATGCCGCTAAAGCGCTGGCCAAGCACCCTGGCATTCAGTGCAAGGTGATGGGCCCGGCCGACGCCGAGCGATTGAAGATGGGGGCGTTCCTTGCGGTGGCGCGCGGCTCGGTCGAGCCGCTGCGCTTCATCGAGCTGCGCTATACCGGCGCCGCGCCTTCGCAGGCGCCTGTCATTCTTGTGGGCAAAGGCATCACCTTTGACACCGGCGGCATTTCCATCAAGCCGGCCGGCGAAATGGACGAGATGAAGTTCGATATGTGTGGTGCAGCAAGTGTGCTCGGCGTGTTCCGCGCGCTGGCAGAACTGCAACCGTCCATCAATGTGGTGGGCCTGATTCCCGCATGCGAAAACATGCCGGGCGGCCGCGCCGTGAAGCCCGGCGACGTGGTGACGAGCATGAGCGGTCAGACGATTGAGGTACTGAACACCGACGCCGAAGGTCGTTTGGTGCTGTGCGATGCCCTGACCTATGCCGCGCGACACAAGCCGTCGGCCATCGTGGATATCGCCACACTCACCGGCGCTTGCGTGATTGCCCTTGGGGGCGTGCGTACGGGCCTGTTCGCATCTGAAGATGCTCTCGCCAATGCATTGCTTGACGCCGGTGACACCGCTGGCGACCTGGCGTGGCGCATGCCGCTGGACGATGAGTATGCCGAGGGCCTCAAGAGCAATTTCGCCGACCTGGCCAACGTCGCGGGGCGCCCCGCTGGTTCGGTGACTGCAGCGAAATTTCTGCAATCGTTCGTGGGCGACGTGGCCTGGGCGCATCTGGATATCGCAGGTACGGCCTGGAAGAGCGGAGCCGCAAAGGGCGCTACCGGCCGGCCGGTAGGTCTGCTGGTGCACTGGTTGCTGGCCCGCGCGCAAGCGCTTCCGGTAGTCAAAGCGGGTAAGACGGGCCGGTCCGGGAAGACGGCCAAGGCGGTGTCGCGGACGGCCAAAGCGCCTGCCGCAGCCCGAAGTCCGAAGATCGCTAAATGACAGAAATTGCATTCCATTTCAACGCGCCGGACAAGCTGGCTTATGGATGCCGCGTGGCGCGCAAGCTGCTACGACAGGACAGGCGTCTTGTGATTTGCTTGCCTGCAGCGCAGATGGAGGTTTTTGACGGCATGTTGTGGAACATGGCACCGCACGATTTTGTGGCCCATTGCCGGGCCGACGAAGCCGGGCATGTCGTTGCCAACTCGCCGATCGTGTTGACGCAGGATGCTCGGATCCGGCCGCACGCCGATGTGCTCCTGAATCTGACCGACGCTGTTCCAGAAGGCTTTGGTAGCTTTGAGCAGCTCATTGAAGTGGTCAGCGCGAGCGACGAGAGCGATCGCACCTGTGCCAGATCGCGTTGGAAGCACTATGTACAACGCGGTTACGCGCTGGTGCGTCATGATTTGGTGACGAAGGGAGCCTGATGCAGACACCACCTAGAGTCCCGCCTCGCTTCGTGCCCACGCTCACCGAAGTGGTCGATGATCTTGCTGTCGTGCCCGGCAGCCGGGCGACCGCCGGGCGTTCCGGGGTGCCGGTCGCGCCCGGCTTGGCGGCAAGAACGCAGCCTCCTGCGGCATCGACCC
>JAUCDU010000254.1:0-4158 GCA_034674825.1 Giesbergeria sp. | reverse complement strand
ACGACTTTTCGCCCAGGAACACCATGGCGTCGTCGGTGACGGGCTGGTTGAGCGGCGCGCCGAGTTCCTTCCAGTTGGGAATCAGCTCTGTCAGGGCCTTGGGGTCCATGATGGCACCCGAGAGGATGTGCGCGCCGGGCTCGGAGCCTTTCTCGAGCACCACCACCGACAGCTCCTTCTCGTGCTGTGCAGCAAGCTGCTTGAGCCGAATTGCGGTCGACAGGCCGGCCGGCCCGCCACCGACGATGACCACGTCGTATTCCATGGATTCTCGGGGGCCGTGGGCGGCGAGGATTTCTTCGTTGGTCATGGCGTGGGATCTGCGTTTGATAATGAAGGGGATTCTGCGGGCAGCGTTTGCTGCGCGGTGTCCAGCATGCGACCGATTGTATGCAAGGGCGATGATAAAAGAACGATCGTTCTATTTTTTGACTTTTCAAGGAGTGAAGTGATGGCCTACAGCATCGACCTTTCCGGCCGGGTGGCCTTCGTGACCGGCGCATCCAGCGGGCTTGGCGCCCAGTTCGCCCGCACGCTAGCCAAAGCCGGCGCTGGCGTCGTGCTGGCGAGCCGCCGCATTGACAAACTGAAAGAGTTGCGCGCGCGCATCGAGGGCGAAGGAGGCGACGCGCATGTGGTCGAGCTTGATGTCACCGACCACGACTCCATCAAATCGGCCGTGGCGCACGCCGAGACCGAGATGGGTTCGATCGATATCCTGGTCAACAACTCGGGCGTCAGTACCACGCAGCGTCTGCAGGATGTCACCCCTGAGGACTACGATTTCATTTTTGACACCAACGTCAAGGGCGCCTTCTTCGTGGCGCAGGAAGTCGCCAAGCGCATGCTGGCGCGCTCAAGCGGCTCTGCACCGGGCAGCTTTACCGGCGGGCGCATCATCAACATAGCTTCGATGGCGGGCCTCAAGGTGCTGCCCAAGATTGGTGCCTACTGCATGAGCAAGGCCGCCGTGGTGCAGATGACCAAGGCAATGGCGCTCGAGTGGGGGCGCTTTGGCATCAACACCAATGCCTTGTGTCCCGGCTACATCGATACCGAGATCAACCACGCGCACTGGAGCACCGAGCAAGGCCAGAAATTGATCGCCATGCTGCCGCGCAAACGTGTCGGCCAACCACAGGACCTGGACGCGCTCATCGTCATGCTGGCCAGCGACCAGAGCCATTTTGTCAACGGCGCGGTGATTGCAGCCGACGACGGCTTTGCGGTATAGCTCCCCTTGCGTCGCTTCGCTCCTTCCCCTTGAGGGGACGCCCCCGGTGGACTGACGCATGTAGCTCCCCCCTGCGTCGCTTCGCTCCTTCCCCCTGGAGGGACGCCCCCGGTGGACTGGCGGAGCCAGATCTACGGTGGCACTGATACTGGGCTGAGTGGCGGCGAGTGTTCTTAATTTTGAATCGTTGCAGTTCTTATGAAAATTGAAATCCCCGAACACAAGAAGCTGGTGCACGAAATGCGCTTTCCCGTGCGCTGGGGCGACATGGACGCCATGGGCCATGTCAACAACGCGGTGTACTTCCGCTATCTTGAGTCGGCGCGCATCAACTGGATGGTGGCAGCGGGCTGCAACCCCGACCCTGCGGGCCAGGGGCCGATCATCGTCAACGCCTTCTGCAACTTCTATCAGCAGCTCCAGTATCCCGATGAAGTCTTGCTGAAGATGTACGTCAGCGACCCGGGCCGTACCACCTTTGAAACCTGGGGGACGATGGAGCGCATTGCTCAGCCGGGGGTGATTTGTGCCGCGGGCGGAGCGACGACCATCTGGGTGGATTTCCCCAGGCAGAAGGCGATGGACTTGCCTGATTGGATGCGGGCACTGGTCACGCCTTGAGGCGGAGCGCGCGGAGCGGGATTGGTAATTTCTTTGGTAGTTTTATTGTTGCAGTGACCTGAGTTGCTGGCCAGGCGCCATGCACGTTTCATCGTCCAATCGCAGCGATTGCGCTGCGGCCAGGGCACTTGCCACCAGGGTTTCGCCATGGGGCCAGCGGTCGGCCAGGTGGCCGTGCACATAGACCGCATGGCACGCTGCTTCAAACGGTGCTTGGCCAGACGCAAGGCGCGCGCCAACCATGCCCGCCAGTACATCGCCCGTGCCGGCAGTCGCGAGCCGGGCATTGCCGGTGAAGTTGATGGATACGGGCTGCGTTCCTGGCGCCGCCACCACGCTGCCCGAGCCCTTGAGCACGCAGATACAACCAAAGCGCTGCGCCAGCGCCCGCGCTGCAGCCAGCCGATCGGACTGAACATGGGTGGTGCTGCTGCCCAGCAGGCGCGCGGCTTCCAGCGGGTGCGGGGTGAGGATGGTGGGGGCCCTGCGCTCGGCGCGCGCTGCGAGCGCGGCTTGCAGTGCTGTGTCGGCTGCGATTGCATTGAGTGCATCTGCGTCGAGCACCAGGCGGGCCGCTTGGTTCAGCACGGGTGGCAGCACGGCGGATACGGCGTCACCGCCGCCGCAACCGCAGACGACGGTGAGTTGGTCCAGTTCCAGGGCTTCGAAGCGGCGCTGCATGAGGCCGGGCGCAGCGGTCGCTATGCGAATGGCGCCGTCGTCCAGCAATGCCACCAGAACGCGCCCGGCCCCACCGTGCAGTGCTGCGCAGGCGGCGAGGAGGGCCGCGCCTTCCATGCCCAGCCCGCGTCGCGCCAGACCCTCACCGCCCACGATGGCGACGTCGCCATAGCTGCCCTTGTGGCTTGCATGCGTGCGCGGGCGCGCTGGCGGCGGGCCAGCCAGCCAGGCGCAGGCGCGGCTTGCATCGGGAGACGTGCCCAGGTCGTCCAGCCACACGCTGCCGGCGGCGTCGCGCCCTTCTGCGGTGAACAGGCCGGGCTTGAGCGTGAGCAGCGCGAGCGTGTGGCAGGGCGCTTGTGGGGCCGTATCGGGCGCAAATCCTCTGCCCCAAGCCCCGGTGTCGGTCAGCAGGCCGCTGGGCAGGTCCACCGACAGCAAGGTTGCGGGGCCGGAGCGCAATTGGCGCAACAGGGCGCGCCAGCGCTCGGGTGGCGGACGCGCGGCGTCTCCCGGCGCAAGGCCGATGCCGAGCAGCGCGTCAATGCACAGGTCCTGCGCCGTCATGGGCGTGGCGGGTGCGTCGGCAAAGCGCACGCCGGCGCTGCGCGCGCGTGCCAGCGAGCGGCGCGCGTCGGGTGGCGCCTGTTCGTCGTGGCCAAGCCAGGTGACGGTGACCTGGCGCGTCGCACTGTGCAGGTGCGCGGCGGCCTCCAGCCCGTCGCCGCCGTTGTTGCCGGGTCCGCAGACGATCCACACCGTGCGTGCGTGGGGCGCCAGCGCCAGGGCAAGCTGAGCGATGGCCGTGCCAGCCCGCTGCATCAGTGCGTGCTCGGGCAGGCCGGCTGCTGCAGCTTGCTCCAGGGCGCGGGTGGCGCCAAGGTCGTACAGGGCGTGGGGGCGGTCGGGCCGGATGCGCAGCATGCGCGCCATTATGGGCGTGCAGTTTTGCCGCCGCAGCGCCATAGATTTGGGCCTGTTGACCCTATGTCTTGGCAGCGGTGAAATGTGCCAGTTCGCTGGCGTCCCATGTTGGTGCGCGCCCGCTCAGCATGTCGGTCAGCAGCCGCGCGCAGCCGCTCGCAAGCGACCAGCCGCATCCGCCGTGCCCCAGGTTGAGCCACAGACCCGGTACGCCGCTTGGGCCGAGCGCCGGCAAACCACCGGGACGCATGGCGCGCGCGCCGCGCCACAGCTGCATGCCCGCGCGCTGCGCGCTGCCGGGGAACCAGGCGTCCAGCGCGTCGTGCAGCTGGCGCACCGTGGCCGGGTGAGGGGAGCCGTCGCCACGCCCGAGCTCTGCGCCGCCGGCCACGCGAACGCGGCGGCCCAGACGCGAGATCGTCACCTGGCGCGCGATGTCGACGATGGCGCCTTGCGGCGCGGCAGCGTCTTCGCGCAAGGTCGCGGTCAATGAGCAGCCCCAGAGTGCGACAAGTCCAAGGCGCAGGCCGAGTGGCTCCGACAGGCGCGCGGCATCGGTGCCGGTGCAGAGCACAGCGGCATCAAATGGCCGGGCTGGCGCGTCGCCTGCAAGGTGCACGGCAATGCGTCCGCGTGCCGCGCTGAGGCGGGCAACGTCCGCTTGGAATTCGAACGCCGCCCCGAGCCGCTGCGCCGCG
>JAUCDU010000253.1:0-4196 GCA_034674825.1 Giesbergeria sp. | reverse complement strand
GACATCATCGTCGTGGACCCCATGCTGGCCACCGGCAACTCCGCCGCCGCCGCCGTGGAGCGCCTCAAGCAGACGCACCCCAAATCCATCAAGTTCGTCTGCCTTCTGGCCGCGCCCGAGGGCATCGCCACCATGCAAAAGGCGCACCCCGATGTGCCGATTTACACCGCAGCCATCGACCGCGAGCTGAACGACCACGGCTATATCTTGCCGGGGTTAGGCGACGCGGGCGACCGGATTTTTGGTACCAAGTAGCCACCACCTTCACCCAGCGACTGACTCAAACTCACCGCTGTAGCGAAACACCTGCCCGAACAGCGGGTGGGTGAGCCTGAAATCCATCACGAAAGTGTTCTCTCCCGTGCCGCGCTCCTCGATGGTGGTGTGGCCGAGTGCCAGCCATTCGGGGATGGGCAGCAGCCACCCGCCGATTCGGACCACGAAGCGCACGCCGTGGTACCGCAGAACGGCGTCCTGCACCTCCACCGCCATTTGCAGCCCCAACCACGGGTTGACGTACTCAATCAGCTGGTGGTCGCCGTGCAGCACCCAAAAGCTGTTGAACTGCTCCACGGGCCCATTCGGAAACCGCAGCGTACGGCGCCAAACCTGGCGCTGACCGACCACGGTTTTCACCACGGTGGTGGGCACCTGCCGACCTTTGCACCGCACCAGCGCGCCCATCTTGCTCAGCACCCACAGGAACGGGCGCATGAAGGGTGGAAACTCAACATCCATGTGCCCGTGGTCGATGGTGGTGCCCTCCGCGTAATGGGCCTGAAGCCCAGGCGGCAATTGCGCCCACGCATCCCCCAGCGCTTCCTGCATAAGACTTTTGTTCACGATACCGCTCCTGGAACATGTTTGAAAACCATCAGCACCACCACGGCCACCATGGCGGCGAACGCAGGCACTCCCAGCCAGAACCACGCCCGCGCCATGCGCCAATAGCTGGCGGGTAGGGGCACCGTTCGCGCAGCGGCATCTGCGGCGATGCGCTGCATTCGGATTTGCAACCACACCACCGGCAACCAGCAGCCCCCCGCCAAAAAGTACAGCCCCAGGCTCCATACCACCCACGGTGTGGAAAGCGGTATGCCGGCCAAGTGCAGCATCCACAGACCGCTGAGTGGCTGAAAAATGACGGTAGGCGTGGTAAACAACCAGTCCGCCAGCACCACGTGGCGGTTGGTCACGGCAATGTGCGTGACATTGCCACTGCGGTCCGCCATCCATTTGAAGAAGGCACTGCCCAAGCCCGTTCCAAACAGCAGCACCATGCTCAAAATGTGCAGGGCCTTGAATGCGGTGTAGTCGATCATGATGACGCTCCTTGCGGGGCGCTGGGCGCACCCACTTCTGAGAAAAACAAATCTGGGCGCACCGGCACGGGCTTACGCCCCAGAAAGCAAGCCAACGGGCTTGCATCTGCCCAATAGCCTTTCTTGAGCATGCGCAAGTTTTCCGGTTGCGCCATCGGCAGGGCATACCGAAGCCCATACGAAACCGCCATCGCAAGTGGAAACGGCACCGGCAACACACCCGCGCGCGGCTTGCCCTGGGCAAGGCGCATGGTTTGCAGCCACTCGGCAAACGCAATGCACTGCGGACCGACGATGTCCAGTGTCTGAGGCGCAGCGTCAGTCTCCAGGCTGCGCAGCACGGCGGCGACCACATCGCTGATATGCACCGGCTGCAGCATCTGCTGCCCATCACCCAGCACAGGGATGAGCGGCCACGCAGCCACACGCATGAAGACTGCCGCACTTTGGCCGCCCGGCCCGTAGACGAGCGAAGGCCGCAGCACGAACCCGTCCACATCCAGCCCGCGCAGGCAATCGTCGGCGGCGCGCTTGCTCAGGTGGTAGGCGGAAAACGCGGTGTCGTCTGCGCCCAGCGCAGACATTTGCACCACCCTGCGCACCTTTGCCGTGGCACACGCACGAAACAATGCAATGGGTGCATGGGTGTGCAAGGCCGCAAACTTCTGCGTGCGCGTTTCGGCAATGATGCCCACGCAGTTGATCACGGCGTCCACCCCGCGCAGCAGCCCACTCCAATCCGCCTCGGTTTGCATGTGCGAGAAATCCACTCCGTGCCGGCGCGAAACGGGCAGCACCTTGTGGCCAACCTTGCCCAGCGCCCCCGCAATGTGGCGCCCGAGGAACCCCCCTGCCCCAGTGAGCAAGATGTTCATAAGGCCCCCTTGGACAGCGCCGGTGTGGGAACAAACTGCCCCATGCGCTTGCCCACGGCGCGCAACGCCAGAAGCAAGCCGCCCAAGGATGCGAGCAATGCGAAACGCAGCTTCTCGTGCGGTGGCCAAGCGGGCATGACAAATTTCATCGCCAGTACCAGCACCAGCGGGGCAATCACCAGCATGGTTTGGACGTAGCGCATCCAAAAGGCGGCAGCAGCTTGGTCCGGGCAGGTGACTTCCAATGTTCGCGCCAGAGGACGAGACAGCGCAGCCAGCACCGCCGTGCTCGCCACCAGGCTAATGAGGGCTTGCGCGCCCAGTAAAACAACCAGATTCATGAAAGGCTCCTGTGCAGTGAAGGAAGCCCACAGTGTTTCTAATTAGGCGCAAAAATGTTTTCAATTCGATCAATTCGGAGCACATTCCAGCTCCGAAAAGATCATTGAGGAAAGAATCGACGGGGAAAGCAGCGCCAAACCAGCCAAACGGCTCCTTGCCAAGTTGGACTGAGAGAGCTTTTTACAGGCTGAAACGGGCGCTTGCCCTAAAACTGTCTACGAAATCAGGGGCGATTCACATGCCGATCGGCCCGAAATCCTCGACCCACACCCATGCCACGTGGACCTACGGGTTCACACTTTGCGACTCTCAGGGACTGGGCCACCAACCGCCGTCTCGCCCCTGCGCGCATGCAGTTTGCGGTACTGGCCCGGCGTCATGCCTTCGATCTCGCGGAAGGCTTCATAGAAGTTTGATTGCGAGGTAAAACCGCTACTGAGCCCCACCGACAGCACGGATGCCGAGGGCTCAGTGCACAGCATGGCCTTGGCTGCGTCTACGCGCTGCTCACGCAGGTACCGCGAAAATCCCTTGCCCAGGCGGGTGTTGATCAATTCAGACAGCTGGTGCGTGCTGAGGCCCAGTCTTTCCGACAGGCGCGGGAGGCTGAGGTCTGCGTCTGCATACAGCCGCTCGCCCTGCATGAGCAGGTTGAGCTGGTTCAGCGCAGCCTCGCAATCGACATTGTTCAAGGTGGTACTGGTGTAGCTGGCTTGCACGGTCTGCCGCACTTCTTCTGGCAGCGCTGGTCGCAGCTCCAGCGTGATCTGCACCAGAAAGAACGCCATGCCAATGGACGAGGCATACAGTGCAAAAAACAGTTTGCCCGGCAGCAGGGTGTGGAACTGCCCCAGCAGGGCCACCACGACAGCAATCACGAACACGCCCCCCAGCAACGCCATTTCTACCCGGTAGCCGGCCCGCTGCGTGCGAAGTCGATAGAGGCTACGCGCCAGCCACACGAGGTAGACGGCCCCCATCGAGAAGGCCAGCGGCAGTGCCAAGTGCCATGGCAGCCACGCCGCCACCAACACGGGCAGCGCGTGCAAATACCGTACTGCGTGCAAGCCAGCATCAGCTTTGGGGAGGAGCAAGGGCTGGCTGAAGAGGTAAAACGCGGGCGCCACTGAGAACAGCAATACGCTGTACAGCGGGGTGTGCACCCAGTCGGCATCCCACTGCAGCCAGGCAAAGTGCAACACCTGCAGTGCGCCCAATGCAAAGAGCAGCAGCCACCCCATAGTTCTTGAGGAACGCTGTTCTTGGTACCGACCTGCGCGAAAGTGCGTAAGCGCCAGAAACAAGGCGCTGAAAACCGAATATCCAATCAACAGGAGTGCAAGCGAGGTCACAGGGTCGAGGTGTCAGAGAAGCGAAACCCGGCACCCCCATGGCGCCGACGAAGGTCGGATTCTGTCACCACAACACCACGGGTACTTCCGCTTGCGCCCCTAAATCAAGCCTTCAATCCTTGAATTTGGGCGCCTGCTTGGTCATGCCGGCCGTCATCGCTGCGCTAAGGTCTTCGCTCATCAGCATGGCGGCGTTCCAGGTGGCGATGTAGTTCAGGCTGTCGGCCACCGAGTGGTCGCGAGCATAGGTAATCATTTCCTTGGTGCCGCGAATTGACAGGGGTGACTTGGCGGCGATGGTGGCC
>JAUCDU010000252.1:0-4245 GCA_034674825.1 Giesbergeria sp. | reverse complement strand
GTCGGTGTTGGGCGCGTGGCCGATGGCGATGAAGCAGCCCTGCAGCGCGATGTCTTCGGTGTGTCCGTCTTGCGTGCTTTTGATGCGCACGCCGGTGACGCCGGTGATGTCGCCCAGCACCTCGTCCAGGGTGAAGAAGGTCTTGAGCACAATCTTGCCGGTGGCCACCTTCTCCATCATCTTGTCCACCAAAATCGGCTCGGCCTTGAATTTGTCGCGTCGGTGGATCAGTGTCACCTTGCTGGCGATGTTCGACAGGTACAGCGCTTCTTCAACTGCGGTATTGCCACCGCCGATCACGCACACTTCCTGGTCGCGGTAGAAGAAGCCGTCACAAGTGGCGCAGCCCGAGACGCCCTTGCCCATAAAAGCCTCTTCCGAGGGTAGGCCCAGGTATTTCGCCGAGGCGCCCGTGGCGATGATGAGCGCGTCGCAGGTGTAGCTGTCGGTATCGCCGGCCAGCACAAAGGGACGTTTACTGAGATCGACCTGGTTGATGTGGTCGAAGATGATCTTCGTCTGGAAGCGTTCCGCGTGTTCCAGAAACCGCTGCATCAACTCAGGGCCCTGCACGCCGTGCACATCGGCCGGCCAGTTGTCGACGTCGGTGGTGGTAGTGAGCTGGCCGCCTTGCGCCATACCGGTGATGAGCACCGGATTGAGGTTGGCGCGCGCCGCGTAGATGGCGGCGGTGTAGCCGGCAGGGCCGGAGCCGAGGATGAGAACTTGCGCGTGTTGCAGAGTGGGCATGGTAAAAGATCGGGTTTGGCCGCCACGCAGGTTTGCCAGCAAGGCAGAGGCGCGGCGCGAAAAAACAAGCCCCAAGTATCGGACAAACGCGAAGCGCCTGAATCGGACAAATGCGCGGCGCCTGGCATCGTTGCGTGCTCAGGCCTTTCGGGGCGGCAGGTTCAGAGGCAGGTTTATCCCAGGGAGAGGCAAGCATGGCCATCGTGACCAATCTCGATCTTCTGCGGCGCGTGCCGCTGTTTTCGCGCCTGACAGTGCCGCAGGCGGAAGCGCTCGGCGGTGCCGTGCACAAGCGCCGCTTCAAGCGGGGTGAGCCGCTGGTGCTGCAAGGCGAGAAATCAGATGCGCTTTATTTGCTGCTCACGGGCCGCGCGCGCGTGAGCGCAGCCGACTCACGCGGGCGCGAAGTCATTCTGGCCTCGCTGATGCCGGGTGACTACCTGGGTGAGATGAGCCTGATTGACAATCAGCCGCATTCGGCTTCGGTGCACGCTCTGGTGCAGACGGACGTATTGGAACTTGGTCGCGCGGAGTTCGTGCGCTGCCTCTCAGAGAACACCAGCATGATGCTGGTGGTGATGCGGGGCCTCGTCAAGCGGCTGCGCCATGCCGATCGAAAAATTGAATCGTTGGCCTTGCTCGACGTGTATGGCCGCGTGGCCCATGCGCTGCTCGATTTGGCAGAGACGGACGCTGAGGGACAAGCCTTCATTCGGGACAAGATTTCTCGCCAGGAAATGGCCAAGACCATTGGCGCTTCGCGCGAAATGGTCAGCCGCGTGATGAAAGACCTGGAAACGCGCGGTTTCATTGAAACCCTGCCCAACGGCGCGACGGTACTCAGAAGCCGCCTGCAGTCGCTGGGCTGAACGAGGGGGCGCTGCGGTAAGCTCCTCCTGCACTTATGACGTACTCGCTCAACACCCTGAACGCCTCTTCGGCTGGCAAGAATATCCCGCGCGGTGTAGGCGCGCGCCTGACCCACGAGTTTCTCGTTCTCGCCGGTTTTTTTGCGTGTCTGGTGTGGCTACTGGCCCTTTGGAGCTACGCGCCACAAGACCCAGCCTGGTCCACCTCGGGTGCGGCTGCGGGCAGTGTGGTGCAGAACCGCATGGGTTTGGCAGGCGCGTGGCTCGCGGATGTGAGTTATTTCGTTTTTGGTTTTTCGGTCTGGTGGTGTCTGGCTGCTGCTGTGGGCGTGTGGGCGGCGTCTCTGGCGCGCTTGCTGCGCGGTGGCGCGGCGGCGGATGGCGTGTTGCCCAGGCGCCCTGGCGTCGCACGCGCCCTGTTCTGGGGTGGCTTGGTTGTATTGCTCTCGGCCAGCTGCGCACTTGAGTGGACGCGTTTGTACCGTTTCGAAGCCCTGTTGCCCGGCCATGCAGGTGGTGTGCTCGGCTATGAACTGGGGCCGCTCGCGATGCGCTGGCTGGGTTTTACCGGCTCGGGGCTGGTCGGCATCGTGCTGGTGGTGCTGGGTTCGTCGCTGGTGTTCCGTTTTTCCTGGAGCCGCGTGGCAGAAGGGCTCGGCGGGCGCATTGACACGCTTTTGCAGTCGCGCCGTGCCCGGCGTGAAGTTGCGATTGATTTGGCAGAAGGGCGCCGCGCCGCCCGTGCCCGCGAGCAGGTGGTGAGCGGTGAGCGCACCGACAGTGAAGCGCACCACCCGGTCCCGGTGCAGATCATCGAGCCGGTACTGGTCGATGTGCCGCAGAGTGCGCGCGTGGTGAAAGAGCGGCAAAAGCCCTTGTTTACCGACATGCCCGACAGCCGGCTGCCGCAGGTCGATTTGCTTGATGCGGCGCAGCAGCAGCGCGAGAGCGTGGCGCCCGAGACGCTGGAGATGACCAGCCGCATGATCGAGAAAAAGCTCAAGGACTTCGGCGTCGAGGTGCGTGTGGTGGCCGCCATGCCTGGCCCGGTGATCACGCGCTACGAAATCGAGCCCGCCACGGGCGTGAAGGGCTCACAAATCGTCGGCCTGGCAAAAGACCTGGCGCGCTCGCTCAGCCTGGTCTCCATCCGTGTGGTCGAGACGATTCCAGGCAAGAACTTCATGGCGCTGGAGTTGCCCAATGCGCGCCGCCAGACCATCAAGCTCTCCGAAATCCTGGGCTCGCAGATCTACCACGAAGGCAGGAGCCTGCTCACCATGGGCTTGGGCAAGGACATCGTCGGCAACCCGGTAGTGGCCGACCTGGCCAAGATGCCGCACGTGCTGGTGGCCGGCACCACCGGCTCGGGCAAGTCGGTCGGCATCAACGCCATGATTTTGAGCCTGCTGTACAAGGCCGAGGCACGCGACGTACGCCTGTTGATGATCGACCCCAAGATGCTGGAAATGTCGGTTTACGAAGGCATTCCGCACCTGCTGGCGCCCGTGGTCACCGACATGAAGCAGGCTGCGCACGGCCTGAACTGGTGCGTGGCCGAGATGGAGCGGCGCTACAAGCTGATGAGCAAGCTGGGCGTGCGCAACCTCGCCGGCTACAACGTGAAGATCGACGAGGCCAAGGCGCGCGGCGAAACCCTCCCCAACCCGTTCAGCCTGACGCCTGAAGAGCCCGAGCCGCTCGAGCGCCTGCCCCACATCGTCGTCATCATCGACGAGCTGGCCGACCTGATGATGGTGGTCGGCAAGAAGATCGAGGAACTCATTGCCCGCCTGGCGCAAAAGGCGCGTGCCGCCGGCATTCACCTCATTCTGGCGACGCAACGCCCGAGCGTGGACGTGATCACCGGGCTCATCAAGGCCAATATTCCCACCCGTATCGCTTTCTCGGTGGGCTCCAAGATCGACAGCCGCACCATCCTCGATCAGATGGGCGCCGAAGCCTTGCTGGGCATGGGCGACATGCTCTACATGGCCAGTGGTTCCGGGCTGCCGGTGCGTGTGCACGGCGCTTTCGTCTCCGACGAAGAAGTGCACCGCGTCGTCAGCTACTTGAAGACGCAAGGCGAGCCCGATTACATCGAAGGCGTGCTGGAGGGCGGAACCGTGGATGGCGACGGCGATCTGTCTCTGGATGGTGATGTCGGCGGCGAGAAAGACCCGATGTACGACCAGGCGGTCGAAATCGTGCTCAAGGACCGCAAGGCCAGCATCAGCTATGTGCAGCGCAAGCTGCGCATTGGATACAACCGCTCGGCGCGGCTGCTGGAGGATATGGAGAATGCCGGCCTCGTGAGCGGCCTGACTACCAGCGGCCAGCGCGAAGTGCTGGTGCCTGCGAGGGAATAGGGAACAACCCCCTGAGCGGCTGCGCCGCTTCCCCCTTCTCTTGCAGCTTCGCTGCGGAAGGGGGACAAAGCCAGCGCGGCGGGGCGGCCCTTGCGCGGCTTTCGCTGGTAAGTGGCGCGCCCTTCTTCCTACGTTGGTGGTTGCTCTTGCTGCGTTAGAAGGGGAGTTGTCTTCTAAGGTTACGTAAATGAAAAAAATAATCACTGCAATTTTCATAGCTGCCAGCGCTTGTGCAGCAAGCGCTGACGGGCTAAAAA
>JAUCDU010000251.1:0-4293 GCA_034674825.1 Giesbergeria sp. | reverse complement strand
ATCTGCGATTTCTGACGGCTCGCCCAGGCGGCCCATGGGGGTGCGGCTCAATATCCTGCGCTTTGCTTCATCGCTGGTCAGCACCGCCTTGGCCGCCAGTTCGGTGGCGATGGTGCCGGGTGCCACCGCATTCACCCGAACGTTGTGCGGTGCCAGCGCCAATGCCATGACGCGCGTGAGCTGGTTGATGCCGCCTTTGCTGACGTTGTAGCTGGCAATGTTGGGAATGGCGAGCGTGCCGTTGACAGAGCTCATGTTGACGATGGCACCCTTGCCGGCAGCCACCATGGCGCGCGCCACCGCCTGGCCGACGAGAAAAGCGCCTTTGATATTGACGCGCAGGACGGCGTCGAAGTCGGCTTCTGTGACGTCGAGAAAATCCGCTGCGCGGAAGATGCCGGCGTTGTTCACCAGCACGTCGATCTGGCCGCGCCAATCGAGTGCACACTGCAGCAGTGCGTCCACCTGGGCTTTTTCGCCAACGTCGCAATGCACATACAGCCCGCCCAGCTCGGCTGCCAGCGCCGCGCCGCGCGCGTCGTCCACATCGGCCAATACCACATGTGCGCCTTCGGCCGCGAAGCGCCGTGCACAGGCCGCGCCAATGCCTTGGGCAGCGCCCGTAACCAGGCAGACGCGGCCGGTGTGGCCGAACAGGATGGGGGAGGGCGTTGGTGCGGAGGGCATGCGGCAATGGTAGCAATGGAGCAATGCGCCGAGTCCTCTGCGGGACTCCATGACACCGGCGCGACCTCGGGTGGCAGCGACACACAATAGACTGGATTTTCTCTATCTCGCGCATTCAGCGCGCTGTGGCGGCGCAGATCCGAGATCCGCCGCACCAACCGAGGGGCCGTAGCCATGAACTTCGAACTTTCACCAGAGCTGCTCGAACTGCAAGCGAAGACGCGCAGCTTCATCGCCGAGCACGTCATCCCATTGGAAAACGACGAACGCCAAAGTTCGCACGGCCCAAGCGACGCTTTGCGGCGCGACTTGGTCGAGCGGGCGCGTGCTGCGGGGCTGCTCACCCCCCATGTGTCGCGTGAGATGGGCGGGCTTGGCCTGAGCCATATGGCCAAGGCCGTGGTGTTTGAGGAGGCGGGCTACTCGTGGCTCGGGCCCACCGCGCTCAACATCCATGCGCCGGACGAAGGCAACATGCACCTGATGGAGGAGGTCGCCAGCCCCGAGCAGCGCGAACGCTGGCTGCGCCCGCAGGCGGCCGGAAAAACGCGCTCATGCTTTGCCATGACCGAGCCTTCGCCAGGGTCGGGGTCTGATCCGTCGATGCTGATGACCACCGCTGTGCGCGACGGTGACGACTATCTGATCAATGGCACCAAATGGTTCATCACCGGTGCCGACGGCGCCGACTACGCCATCGTCATGGCCAAGATGGAAGACGGCTCGGCCACCATGTTCCTGACCGACATGGACCGCGCAGGCATCACCCTGGAGCGCAATATGGACGCCATGGACCGGTGCTTTGCGGGCGGCCATGGCGTGCTGAAGTTTGACAACGTACGCATCCCGGCGAACGACATTCTGGGCGAGCCCGGCAAAGGCTTTCGGTACGCGCAGATTCGGCTGGCGCCCGCACGGCTGACGCATTGCATGCGCTGGCTCGGCCAGGCACGCCGCGCCCACGACCTCGCCGTGGAATACGCGTGCAAGCGCGAGGCCTTTGGCAAGCCGCTGGCCGAACACGAAGGCGTCGGCTTCATGCTGGCAGACAACGATATGGATCTGATGACGTCGCGCCTGCACATCTGGCACACCGCCTGGCTGCTGGACCAAGGGCAGAAATGCAACTTTGAATCGAGCCGCGCCAAGGTGGTCTGTTCGGAAGCCGAATGGCGCGTGGTGGACCGCTGCGTGCAGATCCTGGGTGGCCGTGGCGTCACGGCTGAGAGCGCCGTGATGCGGATCTTCACCGACATGCGTGCCTTCCGGATTTACGACGGCCCAAGCGAAGTGCACCGCTGGAGCATGGCGCGCAAGATCGTGCACCAGGCTGGGAAGGTTTGACCGGGCAGCAACCCTGGTTTGCTGAGCGTGGATTGCCACGTCTGACTAGGGCTTTGGCCGGCGGAAAAGCTTCGGGTTGTAGTGAATCTTCGCCGGATCAAACCGCGCGGCTTCGTCAGGTGCCCGAAAACGCAGCGTCACGAACCGGCGCCGTGACAAACGCCGCCATCGCAAAGTTGCTGCGAGCATTCCAAGCAACAACACGAGGAAAGTTGACGTAAGCCATGGGTAGGCCACAAATCTCGTCAAACGGGTGTTCGTCTTTGAAGATGGCCAGGTAGGCAATTGAAGCCGAGCCGCCACAAACAAAGCAGTGCGCCGAAAACCAAGACGTATGTAAGTAGATACGATGTATATTATGTTAAGTCTATCGATTCGTGTTTAGAGGATCCTTGGGATCGTCTGAGCGGCGGCTGAATTGGTTGCAAAGCCCCCGCCTCCCCAATGCCGGCTACAGGATCAGATCAGAAGGCGTTTCATGCACTTATTCACTGCAAGTCATGCGTCTTCCGCCAGCCGACCGAAAGCCCTATCTTCCATTCGACTCCTGATCGGGAGCCGCATGAAAGGTGGAAAGCAATGCAGGTCACGAAAAAATTGGAGCCAGCAAATCAGGGCTCTGCAACTGCACCCTTGAAAGGGGTGATGGCCAGTTTGGCACTTGGCATGCTGCTGCCCTCTCTGGGCACCAGCATCGCCAATGTGGCGTTGCCGACGTTCGCGCAAGCGTTCTCGGCCTCATTTCAGCAGGTGCAGTGGGTGGTTCTGGCTTATCTGCTTGCCATCACCGCGTTGATAGTCGGTGTGGGTAGGATGGGAGACCTCATCGGTCGCAGGCGGCTGTTCATGGCCGGAGTCGCTCTGTTCAACGTGGCATCGGTTCTCGCCGCCCTGGCTCACACGCTGGAACTCTTGATTGCCGCACGCGCACTTCAAGGGATTGGCGCCGCCATCATGATGGCGCTGACCATGGCTTTTGTCGGTGCCGCCGTCCCCAAGTCCCGCACGGGAAGTGCCATGGGATTGCTCGGCACGATGTCGGCCGTGGGCACTGCTCTTGGCCCATCGCTCGGCGGCGTGCTGATTTCCCAGTTCGGTTGGCAGTCGATTTTTCTGGTCAACCTACCGCTGGGCGTGCTGGCCCTAGTTCTTGCAAGACGCTATCTGCCCGCCGACCAGGCGGCTGCCGGTCTGGCAAGGACCCGGTTCGACAAGTTGGGCATGGTGCTTCTAGCTCTGACGTTGGCCGCGTACTCGCTGGCGATGACCATGGGCCGCGGTCACTTTGGTTTGCTCAATCTCATGTTGTTGTTGGTCGCGATTGCTGGATTCGGGCTGTTCTTCTTGGCCGAAAAGGCCGCAGCATCCCCGTTGATTCGCCTGACCATGTTTCGCGACCCGGTGCTCAGCGCGAGCTTGGCCATGAGCGCCCTGGTATCGACGGTGATGATGGCCACCCTGGTGGTGGGCCCCTTCTATCTCGGGCTGGCGCTTCATTTGAAAACCGCGGTCGTCGGTGCCGTGATGTCGACGGGGCCGGTTGCTGCCGCCTTCACCGGGGTTCCCGCCGGACGCATCGTGGACCGCTTCGGTGCGCAGCGAGCCACCACTCTGGGATTGGTCGGCATGTTCCTTGGATGCCTGGCCTTGGCAACGCTTCCAGAGTCCATGGGTATTGCGGGCTACATTGTTCCCATCGTGCTTGTCACTTCGTGTTATGCACTCTTTCAGGCATCGAACAACACGACGGTCATGGCAGACGTGTCCGCCGATACGCGAGGTCTGGTGTCGGGCATGTTGAACCTGTCCCGCAACCTCGGCCTCATCACTGGTGCATCCGTCATGGGCGCCGTATTCGCTATGGCTGCAGGAACGGTCGACATCGCCTCGGCAAACCCTGCCTTCATTGCCGCAGGTATGCGAGCAACGTTTACCGTCGCGATGGTAGCGGTGCTCGCAGCTCTGGCGGCTGCCATGGGCAGTCAATTCGTTGCGCGAAGCGGGCACCGCACGGGCTACTAGGCCAAGACTGCCAGCGAATCGCTTGCTTCAAGACTTTCGAAGAGCGACAGAAAGCAACCGATGAAGCGTCTGCCCAATGGGCGGAGAAACTGCTAACGTTTCAACATGACATCGCCCGACTTCAATCTGCTGATCACCCTGGACGTGCTGCTTGCCGAGGGAAATGTGGCACGTGCAGCACAACGGCTGCAGCTGAGCCCATCGGCAATGAGTCGCTCGCTGGCCCGGCTGCGCCAAACG
>JAUCDU010000250.1:0-4294 GCA_034674825.1 Giesbergeria sp. | reverse complement strand
CGGGCAGCGCCAACCGTGGCCGGATGGAGCGCCCAGGGACAACACCATCGTCACACAGACTGCGAACTTCCCACATCGCATCACTGCTTAAGCATTTTCTGCAGGAATAGCTGCATTTATTGTTATTTAATGAAAAGATGCACAATTTTTTCACATTTTATTGAAATTTTGGCCTTTTCCGAAAGATACCGGTATGGTGGCGGGCCATTCTCAAGGAACAGGCATATGCGACCACACTTCGTCCCTACCAGGGCATGGCTGCTTGGCGTGGCGGTCCTCGCTATCAGCGCAAGCGCCAGTGCCAACCCTGCCAAGGGGTTTACCGGGGCAAAAGATTTCCGCCCGGTCAATATCGAGGCACTGGAAGGTGCCCGGTACTACACCGCCGTCCGGTTTCCCAAGCTCGGCGCGTCTGCTTTCCACCCGGACGCCGATCTGCCAGCCCCAACGCGCGCACTGCTGCTGCTGGATGGCTACGAAGACCGCCTGCCCCATGTCCGCTACCTGATCACCTACCAACCGACCAGCGAGGACGCAAGCCCAGACGACACGCGGGATCTGGTCGAGATCACGCGCTTCAACCTCGGGCCTGCGGTTCGTGCCGAGCTGGCCGGCTCGGTCCCGGCCGAGCACCTGGCCCCCGTGAAAACCTTTGGCGTTGGCCCCCACGTGCGCTGGCGCTTTGCGATGTCGCCCATGCGCGGCATGAGCGCCGGGCTCGACGCGGTGAGCCGCAGACTGGTTCCGGCGCAGGAAGCCAGCGCCATGCAATGCCTGGGCCAGCCCTGCACCTCGCTGGAGGCATCGGATGGCCCCAAGGGGCGCTGGAAGACGCAAGCCGCCCCCGAACTGCCACCTTCATACCGGCGCGTCGCGCAGGATGGACCGGTTCCTGCCAGCGTGCTGGAACAAATGCTGACCCTGCTGGGCGAAGACGCGCTGCGGCCGATGCCGTTTTCGGCCCAGGCCGAGCGCCTTGCCTTCGTCGTATCGGTGAACGCCAGCGGGCAGGAGCAGCAAACGACTGGCCTGGCGCGCAATGCGCTGGTATTTGACGACAGCATTGGCACGCAATGGGTGCGCCTGCACCACATCGCGGGTACGGCAGCGCAGGCGCAGTCCCTGAGCCAAAAGCGCAAGTGATGTTCACCCCACCTGGCCACCACGCTTGCCGCGGTCGGCCCCAGCAATTGACAGAGGAGCAGCAATGAAACCCCTATGGATGGCCGCAGCCGCATGTGCGGTCTTGGCGAGCGCGTGTTCAAAAGCCGACTCAGAGACGGCGATCACGCCTAGCAATGCCGCCATGGCGGCGAAGCAGGCCGCTCAGACAGCCTTGGCCCAAACCTATCCGCGCGTGCAAATTGATACCAACGCGGGCCAGTTCTGGTTCGAGCCCCGGCGCTGTACAGTTGGCCGCGATGCCGACAGCGGCGTGCTGTCGTACAGCATTGAAGGCGCCGGCCAGTCGCCTGACGGCCAGCCCGTATACGTCACCCTAGAGGACGAAGACAACGACCCATCCATGGGGCCGGAAATGCGCATCAACGTAGGAACGGACAAACCCCTCAAGACGCCCGAAGTGGTCTGGATCGCCAACGACGAGGCTGCGCACAGCCTGAACGTTCCCGCAGCCAAAGCGGCAATCGACGGTAAGCACGTAACAATTCACGGCCTGGTGTTCACGCGCAGCGGGAGCGACCGGCTGACCGCCACCTCAGCGGTGGAGGTCGCTTGTGCAAAACGCACTTAGGCGGATTGAACCAGCCGCACGCGGCCCATAGCGCCGGTGCTAGGCCACTGCACGCTGCGTGTGCTGCAGTAACCGCCCTTCAGCGGCTCCTGCGCCGCGCGGTATGCCGCCTGCTCAGGCTTGCAGATTGAAGCCGCCCTTGGGTTTGAAGACACCACAACCGATGATGTGGTCTTCGTCCAGGGGCATGATGAACGATGTCTTCTCGTCCACCACCCCGGTGACGGGGTTCACCACTTCGTAGTCGACCCAGTCGCCACCGCGCTCGGCAGCAGCAAAGAACTCACGCAGGCAATAGTCGCCATCGACCCCGGGGGTGTCGCGAATCGCTCTGCCGACCCGCTCGGGCGACGAACCAAACACCTCGTACACGCCCTGCCGGTTGATGATGAAAATGTACTGATCGCGATCCCGAAAGGCACCCTTCTGGTCGTGGAACTGGGCGCTGGCAGAGGCAACACCAGCCGTTGCCACCAAATCGACGGCCCGGTGCACCAATGCGAAGGCTTCATCGGCCGTACCACGGCGCAGGCGAATGCCGGCTACCGACTCGCTGAGGTTCGACGAGCGCTCGGTCAGGCCCATGGTGGCATGCAGTGCCTCGTCGACCATGCTGCCGTTTTGCTGGGTGATCTGGTCGAGTTCGCGCACCGCTTGCGCGACCTCACTCAAGGACGTGCTTTGCGAGCCGGTGGCGTCGCTGATGGCGCTCAGCCCCTCGGCCACTTCTTCAACCCCTTGAACCACGGTTTTCAAATGGTTCTTCACCGCGTCGATACGCGCCACGCCGGTCTCGACCTGCCCGCCCGAGCGCGCAATCAGCTCGCGAATTTCACGTGCCGAGGTGGCGCTGCGCTGCGCCAGAGTGCGCACTTCGTTGGCCACCACGGCAAAACCGCGGCCGGTCTCCCCGGCGCGGGCCGCTTCCACCGCGGCGTTCAAAGCCAGGATGTTGGTTTGAAACGCGATGCCGTCGATCACACTGACGATCTCGCCCATGCGCCGTGAGCCCGCCGCAATCTCTCCGATGGCGGTGACTGCCACTTCCATCGCGCCGGCCCCGGAATGCGCCTCTTCGCGCACCCGGCGCGTCAGCGCATCGACCTGGCTGGAGCGCTGCGCCGTGTGCTGCACCGATTCACTGAGCGAAGCGATACTGGCACTGGCCTGCTCCAGGCTGGCAGCCTGCGCTTCGGTTCTCTCTGACAGCTCCTTCATGTTGCCCGTCAAACCGGCACCGGCCTGAGCCACATACAGCGCCTGGTTGCGAATGGTGCCCACAAGGCCGGAAAAATTCTCGTTCATGGACTCCAGGTTCTTGCCTGCATTGCCAAGCTCATCGCCATCGGACACCACCACCGTTTGCGACAAATCGCCGCGCGCATTGTTGTGCGCAATGCGGCCCAAGGCGTCTACCGAAACGAGTAAATTGCGCGCAAACGCGGCAAAAATGTAGCCCACAACACCCCAGAGCAACACGCCCAGCGCAATTCGCAGGCCCGCATCGCTGCCCGTGTCGGCCGACGCCAGCCACCACACCGCTGCGGGAAACAAGACCAGTGCCAGCAGGGCAAAAAGAACAATGCGGCCACGCAGGTAAACACGACGCAGCAGCCAGGTGGCAGGGAAAAGCAAAAGGTCAATGTGGCGCATGGGCATTCTCTGGTGAATCCACTTGTAAGACGCAAGAGAGGTCCTGCAATCTCGTGTCTCGCGTGTCTCGCCTGAAACTATAGCCGCAGCTACTGCATACACGAGTTACAACATGACATATAAGCCGCACATTGCGGGTAATTCCTTGGAAATTGTGGGCATCGCCCGGCGAACCGCCGCAAAGCTGCATTCGCTGCGCCAAGACTGCGCATCCTTTGAACCCTTCAGCCGCCAGTCACCGGTGGAAAAAAAGCCACCTCGTCGCCTTCAGTCAACCCGGCGTGCTCGTGCGCGAGTTCCTGGTTTAACGCCATGCGCACGGCACGCCCGGGCGCCAGCGCCTCAGCTAGCGCGCCACCGCGGTTGAGAAGTTCGGCACGCAGCTCCGCAATGGTTCCGGCTGCCGTATCCAATTCCTCGCTGGCCGTGCCTGCGGCCTCGCGGATGGACGCAAAATAACGCACGGTAATGTTCATGAGAGCAACTCCGCAAAGGAAAGAAAGCGCACGGTATCGCCTGAGGCGATGGTCTGACCGGCCGGGTGGTCCACCAGACCGTCGCCCCAGACGGCCGAGGTGAGGACGCCCGAACTCTGGTTGGCAAACAGGTCCAAACCGCCGCTTTCATTGTGACGCACACGCAAAAACTCGCGGCGTTTGTCGACCTTGCCCCAGGTGAAGTCGGCGCGGGCAGCGCTTGTTTTTGGCGCGACATCCACCGCGCCCTGCAGACGCAGCAAAAACGGCCGCACCAGGATCGCAAAGGTGACAAAGCTCGCCACCGGGTTGCCCGGCAGTCCCATGAAATGGGCGCTGCCGATGCGTCCATAGGCAAAAGGTTTGCCGGGCTTGATGGCGAGCTTCCACAGGTTCAGGCTGCCGAGGGTTT
>JAUCDU010000249.1:0-4327 GCA_034674825.1 Giesbergeria sp. | reverse complement strand
GCCGGGGTGAATGCCCTCACCACCCAGGCGCGCTGCCCGGTCTCGCAGCAGCCCGCACTCAAGCACAGCGCCGTCAAAATCCTCAAAGTTGACCTGCCCTGGCAGCTTTGCGCCATGGCCTGGTTCCCAGAAGGCGAAGCCCTGCGCGCCCGTACCGAACTGGCCGCGCTGATGCACGGGTTTGCCTTCGCCAGTTGCACGCTGTTTGCCGCGCCATCCAGCTCCGACACGCCTGCGCGCATCGGCGTGTGCCTCACGGCCGCCGGGCACTATGCCGCGCCCGATGCCCTGCTCGAACGCATCGAGGGATTGCTGGGCCTGGCCAGCGAGGGCACGCTGCGCTACGCCGACCGGCGCCAGGGACAGCGGCGTGCCGCGCGCCTCGTGCGCAGCGCGGCGCACAACACCCTGGGCGCCCTGCTGCTGGCCGGCGACACCGAGGCGCAGCACTGGCTGACCGGCGTGCTGCTGCACGCGCTGCCGACCGACCCCTATGGCCGCATGCTGCTGGCGCCTGGCGCCAAGCCGCCGCGCGGCACCTTGGGCGCTGCGGCAGGCACGCACCAGGTGTGCAGCTGCCTCGGGGTGAGCGAAGGCGCGATCGCCGAGGCGCTCACGGGCCTGGCAGGCGACGTCGCCGTTCGGCTGAGCGCCTTGCAGGCCCAGCTGCGCTGCGGCACGCAATGCGGCTCCTGCTTGCCCGAGCTGCGCCGCCTGGTGCAGGGCACGCCGGCACAGCCATGCGCGCTCTGAGCCAGCGTGCTTCCCGGCCTGGCCTGGCCCGCCGGTGCTTGCCCCATGTCCGTGAACCCCTTGTCAACTGCGCGACAATCAATCCCCTTTCACCATGAACCTGCGCATGGCCATCAGCCACTACCTCAAAATCATCGCCCGCGGCGCCCAAGGCGCGCGCAGTCTGCCGCGCGAGCAGGCCTGCGATCTTTTTGCCCAGGTGCTTGATGGCGATCTGAGCGACCTCGAGGTCGGCGCTTTCTGCATCGCCATGCGCGTCAAGGGCGAAACACCGGAAGAAATGGCCGGTTTTCTTGATGCGCTGCACGCGCGCCTGGCGCCGCTACCGGCCAGCACGCGCCCGCTGGTCGTACTGCCAAGCTACAACGGCTCGCGCAAGCTGCCGGTGTTCACGCCCTTGCTGGCGCTGCTGCTGGCGCACGCCGGCCTGCCGGTGCTGGTGCATGGTTGCGCGACCGAAGACACCCGTGTCTCCAGCCAGGATGTGCTTGCAGCGCTTGGCGTGCCCGCGATGATAGCTATCAAGTCAATAGCACACGGAACGGTGGCGTATGCGCCTACCGCGCTGCTGCAGCCCGGCTTGGCACGCTTGCTGGAGGTGCGCCGCGTGCTGGGCGTGCGCAGCAGCGCGCACAGCCTGGTCAAGCTCATGAACCCGCTGGCACCCGTGGGTGGCCGCGCCATCGTGGTCGGCAGCTACACGCACCCCGAATATGCACAGTCCATGGCGGCGACGTTTGCGCTCATCGAAGCCGATGCGATGCTGCTGCACGGCACCGAGGGCGAGCCCGTGGCCGACGCCCGCCGCATGCCGCAGATGGACGGTTTCGTGGCCGGCAGCCCAGAGCGCCTGCAAGAGGCCCAAACCGGCGCGCTGCCTGCGCCCTCCGGGGGTGCTGTACCGGGGAAGCTGGCTTCCCCAGCAGAGTCCTGGCCGCTACGCCCTACCGCCGTGCAGACGGCCGAACTCATCCGTGCCATGCTCGACGGCGTGGTGCCGGTGCCGGCGCCCATCGCCCGGCAGGTGGAACATCTCTTGCGTCTGGCTTGCCAGCTCGAAACTGCCAGCCCTGCACCATGACCCAGCTACCTTCTTCCCTGCGCCCGCCGCCAACGCCTTTGCCCACGGGACGCTGCACGCTGGTGGGCGCCGGCCCGGGCGACCCGGAGCTGCTGACGCTGAAGGCGGTGCGCGCGATCCAGAGCGCGACCGTGCTGCTGGTGGACGACCTGGTTGGCCCCGAGGTACTGGCCTTGGCTCGCCCCGGCACCCGCGTGGTGCACGTCGGCAAGCGCGGCGGTTGCCGCAGCACGCCGCAGGCCTTCATTGAGAAACTGATGCTCACGGCGGTGCAGGAAGGCGAGCATGTGGTGCGCCTCAAGGGCGGCGACCCGTTCGTGTTCGGGCGCGGCGGCGAGGAGCTCGAGGCCTTGCGCGCCGTTGGCGTGCAGGTGGAAGTCGTCAGCGGCATCACCGCCGGCATGGCCAGCGCGGCAGCTCTGGGCGTGCCGCTGACGCACCGCGCCCATGCGCATGGGGTGATCTTTCTCACCGGCCATGCGCAGCCGGGGCGCAGCGACGACTGGGAGCTGATTGCCTGCACTGCGCACCGCGCCCGCCTGACGCTGGTGATTTACATGGGCGTTGCCCGCCTGGCGGACATCGCACGCGGGCTGGGGGCCGGCATGCCGGGCGACACGCCTGCCGCCATCGTCGAACGCGCCAGCCTGCCCGACCAGCGCCACGTGGTCTGCACGCTGGCGACGCTGGCCGAAGCCGCGCAGCGCGAGCAAATTGCCAGTCCGAGTGTGGTGCTGGTGGGCGACGTGCTGCGCGGCTTGGGTGCCGTGGCGCAAGCGCAGGGCGCGCCCCTACACTCGCCGGTTGCCGGACGCGGCTGACACCGCTGCGCTGCACGTTTATTCCTATCTTGATAGCTAACAGCGCTTACCGGATAAGCGCTGGAGCCCTGTTTGATGCCTATTTTTGATGTCGTCGTCGTCGGCGCCGGCGCTGCCGGCCTGTTTTGCGCTGCCCAGGCCGGGCAACGCGGTCTGCGCGTGTTGCTGGTCGACCATGCCGAGAAGGTGGCCGAAAAAATCCGCATCTCTGGCGGCGGCCGCTGCAACTTCACCAATCGAGAGCTGGACCCGGCCGCGCCGCACAAATACTTCGTTGGCCAGAACCCGCAGTTCTGCCGCTCGGCGCTGACTCGCTACACACCGCAGGACTTCATTGCCCTGCTCGAGCGCCACGGCATTGCCTGGCACGAAAAGCACAAGGGCCAGCTGTTTGCCGACCGCTCGGCCGAAGACATCATCGCCATGCTGCTGGCCGAATGCGCAGCCGGCGGCGTGAGGCATTGGCAGCCTTGCAGCGTCAAAAAAATCGTCTTTCTGGCCTCTAGCGCTGGTGGTACTAGCGCTGGCAGCTACCAAATTGATACCGATCGCGGGCCCGTGAGCGCGCGCAGTCTGGTGGTGGCCACGGGTGGCCTGTCCATCCCCAAGATCGGCGCCACCGATTTCGGCTACCGCCTGGCGCAGCAGTTTGGCGTGCCGCTGGTTGAGCGCCGCCCTGGCCTGGTGCCGCTCACTTTCGATGGCGCAGCCTGGGCGCCGTATGCGCAGCTCGCTGGCCTGGCGCTACCGGTCGAGATTGCCACCGGCACCAAGAAGCACCGCATGGCCTTCCAGGAAGACCTGCTGTTCACCCACCGCGGCCTCTCGGGCCCGGCGGTGCTGCAGATCTCCAGCTACTGGAACCCCGGTACCCCCCTGTCCATCAACCTGGCGCCGGGCATTGATCTGCCCGCAGCGCTGGCAGACGCCAAGCTGCGCTCGCGCAAATTGCTGAGCAATGAGCTGGCCCAGTGGGTGCCCAGTCGGCTCGCCGATGCCTGGGCCGCACAAAGCAGCGACTGGCAGCGCCCCATGGCCGAAGTACCCGATAAGGCGCTCACCCGCCTGGCCGAGCGTCTGGCGCGGTGGGAGTTGCTGCCCACCGGCACCGAAGGTTACAAGAAGGCGGAGGTGACGCTGGGCGGCGTCGACACCCGCGCGCTGTCGCAGCAGACCATGGAGTGCAAGGCGCAAGCTGGGCTGTATTTCATCGGTGAGGTGGTCGACATCACCGGCTGGCTCGGGGGCTACAACTTTCAGTGGGCCTGGGCCAGTGCTGCCGCGTGCGCCCAGGCGCTACCGTCGGCCTGACCCAAGCGCACGCGCAGTGGTTATAATGTCCGGCTTTGCTGGCAATGCCCCGTCGGCCAATACTAGTTATAGACGGGGAAACCGCTTCGCATGGTGCCTGGGCCCGATCTCCCGCGCACCCTCTGGGAGCACCAAAATTTGGAAAACTTAGCTGATGACCACTGTACGTGTAAAAGAAAACGAGCCCTTTGACGTAGCGCTGCGCCGCTTCAAGCGCACCATCGAAAAGCTCGGCCTGCTGACCGACCTGCGCGCTCGCGAGTTCTATGAAAAGCCCACCGCCGAGCGCAAGCGCAAGAAGGCTGCTGCCGTCAAGCGCCACTACAAGCGCGTGCGCAGCATGCAACTGCCCAAGAAGATG
>JAUCDU010000248.1:0-4359 GCA_034674825.1 Giesbergeria sp. | reverse complement strand
GGGCAGGTGGCCATGGCATTTGCCGTGCCGCGCGACGCAACGGGCCTGGAGCACGACGATGCCCGCCTGAAGCTCGAAGGCGAGGTGATGAAGCAGGTGGACGGGCAATTGGGCGCTGTGGCACGGCCCTCGCGCGTGTTCTTCGTCACCGCCTTGCCCAAGACGCGCAGCGGCAAAATGCTGCGCCGCGCCTTGCAGGCTGTGGCCGAGCGGCGCGACCCGGGCGATCTGAGCGCCATGGAAGACCCAACGGCATTGCAGCAGGTGCGTGCCTTGGTGGGCGAATAAGCTATATATTTAATAGCTATAGGCGCTTAATCGCTAAGCGCTGCAGCACTATTCTATTGATTTTTTCGTGCGCGTGGCCTATTGCTGCCACGCCAGCGGGGCCTGCCAGTCGCGGGCCCATGTCAGGAACTGCGCGACCGGCATCGGCCGCGCGATGAAATAGCCCTGTCCCTGGGCGCAGCCCATCTGCAGCAGCATTTGCCCCTGGTCCTGGGTCTCGACGCCTTCGGCTATCACGCGGTAGCCAAACGAGCGCGCCAGCCCGATGACGCCTTGCACGATCGCCAGGTCGCCGGCCTCGTCCAGCATGCCGCCGACAAAGCTCTGGTCGATCTTGAGGTTGTTCAGCGGCAGGCGGCGCAGGTAGGTCAGCGAGGAATATCCGGTACCAAAATCGTCCAGCGAGATCGACACGCCCAGCTTGCGCAGCGCGCCCAAGGTCTGCGCCACGCGTTCGATCTGCAGCAGGGCGGCGGTTTCGGTGATTTCAATGTCCAGCAGGCGGGCGTAGGCCGCGGGGTGTGCGGCGAGCTGCTCGGCCATCCACGGGGCAAAGTCTGCTTGCTGCAGGTGCGCTGCCGCGATGTTGACGCTGACCGGAATCTCCAGCCCCGCGTCCATCAGGTGCTGCACCAGGTCCAGGCCCGACTGCACCACCCAGGTGCCGAATGTGGCTTCGACCTCCTTGTCGTCCACCAAATGCAGGAAGGCTGCCGGCGCCAAGAGGCCGCGGTCCGGGTCGTTCCAGCGCGCCAGCGCTTCGGCGCCCACCACGGTGCCCAGACGCATATCAACCTTGGGTTGCAAATACAGCTCGAACTGGCCGGCCGCCAACGCCTCGCGCACCTGGATGACCTGGGAGCGTGTGTCGCGCAGCGCCCGGTCGTGCGCCGCATCGAATTCTTGAAACCGGTTTCGGCCCGCTTGCTTGGCGGCGTACATGGCCTGGTCTGCGTGGCGCAGCAAGGTGTCGGCGTCGGCGTCGTCGCGCGGGTACAGCGTGTAGCCAATGCTGGCCGTCACGCAAACGCTTTCGCCTTCAAGCGTGTAGACGGCCGAAATACTGCGCATCACGCGCTCCAGGGCGCGCTGGGCGTCTTCACTGGAGGCAAGCTCGGGCAACAGAATGGCGAACTCGTCGCCGCCCAAACGGGCCACACTGTCTTGCGGCCGCAGGGCGCCCGTCAGGCGCTTTGCCGCGCAACGCAGCAACTCGTCGCCGCCCGCGTGGCCGAACCGGTCGTTCACGGGCTTGAAGCCATCAAGGTCCAGATACGCCACGCCCAGCAGTTGCCCGCTGGCGCGCGCCTGCGTCATCGCCTCGGTCATTTGCAGCGCCATCAGCACGCGGTTGGGCAGATCGGTGAGGGCGTCGTAATGTGCGAGCCGCTGCAGCATCAGTTCTTGCTGGCGCTGGCCGGTAACGTCGATGCTGACGCCGAGCATCCGTTCGGGCTTGCCGTCGGCGTCCCAGGAGACGATTTTTCCCAGATTGCGCAGCCAGCGTTTGTCTTCCAGTGCGCCGGGCAGGGTGGTGACGAGGTCGAAAAGGGAGTCGGGGTGCGCGCGGTGGCGCTTCAATTCGGCATAGAGCCGCCGCCCGTCCTTGGTACCCGCGCAGTGCTCAAACGACACTGGCTGGTCGGTTGGCTGCACCCCGCGCATTGCGTGCCAGCGGGCATCGCCCGTGAGCATTCCCGAGGCAATGTCGCAATCCCACAAACCCAGGGATGCCGCTTCCAGCGTCAGGCTCAGCACGGCTTCGCGCTCGCGCAGGCGAAATTCGGCTTGTTTGCGTGCCGTGATGTCCTGCACGGCAAACATCCAGCGCTTTTCACCGTCGGACTCGGTAATGCGCATGGATTGCAAGACGGTGCGGGTTTCGCCACGGGCGGTGCGGATCTCGAGTTCGCGCGCGTTCAATTGGCCCGTGCGGCGCGCCTCGTTGATTACGTCCTCTCGTACCTGCGGGGTCAAAATGCCCAGCTGCACAGCGTTGCGACCCACGGCCTGCTCGCGCGTCAGCCCGAGCAGCTCCTCGAAGGCAGGGTTGATGTCCAGGTAGGTGCCGTCGCTGTAGCGCGACATCCCCATGGGATAGGGCATCAGCTCGAAGAAGCGTGCAAAGCGCTCTTGCGACTGACGCAGCACCTGCTCGGCACGGTGTGCAGCGTCAATATCCTGCATCACGCCGCGCATGCGCCAGGCGCCTGCGTCATCGCGCACGGCCTCGCCATGCGCGCGCATCCAGCGGTGCTGGCCGTTGTCGGCGCGTACGACCTTCAAATCAAGCGTCCAGGGCTTGCCCTCGCGCAGGCATGCACGCGCTGCGCTCCTGAGCGCGTCGCGAAATTCGGGTGCAATGCACTGGTTGATGTAATCCGCCGGTGGCTTGTTGCCCACAGGCAAGCCATGCACTTCGCTGCAGGCATCCGACCAGTGCTGCAGCGTGCCGGCCGCGTCGCCCTCCCAGGCGCCGAGTTGCGCCATGTGGCCGGCCTGGTTCATGAGGGCGTTGGCTGCCAGCAAGTCTGCGTGAATGCGTTGCTCTTGTGTTGTGTCGTGAAACACGAACACCATGCAAGCCTCGCCATCGACTTGAATCGGGCGTGCAGACATCCGTCCCGGAACGTCGCGCCCGCCTGAGCGCGCGCGCATCACAAGCCCATCCACCAGACCGTCTGCCCGCAGACCTTCCAACAATTTTTCGCGCTCTTCTGGCGTAGCCCAGATACCCAGCTCCACCGAGGTGCGTCCAATGACCGCTTCGCGCGGCAACTCGAACAGTGCGCAAAACGCCGGGTTCACTTCGATATAGCGGCCGTCGGAAATGCGGGTGATGCCGCATGCGTCCGGCAACAACATCGTGATGGCACTGAACTTTGCCTCCGACGCGCGCCGCTCGTGCGGCTCCTGACCTGGGAGCGCAGCCCGCTCCCTCGGCGCATCTGGCAAAGGGACTTCCGTTGTGCGAATCGGGCGGTCCATGCGCGCAGTCTATTGCAATCTGAAACAGTCTCAGGGTTCTCTGGATGCGTCCACTCTGGGTTGAAACCCTCGTACGGACGGCGCCAGCAGCCCGGTGGAGAGCAAGGTGCCCAGCACGATGACGAGCGCGCAGCCGGCCATCCACAGGGTGACGGTTTCGCTCAGGAAGACCACGCCATAGAGCACAGCGAACACTGGCGCGAGAAACGTCACGGCCAGCGCCCGGCTCGGGCCCGCATGGACGATCAGGCGGAAGTACAGGATGTAGGCAATGCCGGTGCACAGCACGGCGATCGCCACCACGGCCAGCCAGGCCTGCAGGCCCGGCATTTGTGCGGGCCAGGCCCAGGCGGTCGGCAAGGCCAGAAACAGCGCGGCCCCGATCTGGCTGCCGGTGGCAGTGGCCAGCGGGGGGATGCCGCCCAGATAGCGCCTGGCGTAGCTGGCTGCGAGCGCGTAGCAGGTAGTGGCGCCCAGGCAGGCCGCGACAGCCCACAGTGCAAGGTCGGACTTGCCTCCGGCACCGCCCGGTGCGCGCCAGGCCAGCAACGCCACACCCAAAAAGCCCAGCGCCAGGCCAAACGAGCGCAGGCGCCCGATGCGCTCGCCCAGCCAGAGCCAGGCAACGATGGCGCCAAACAGCGGCACCGTGGCGTTCAGGATGGACGCAAGGCCGGTCGTGATATGCAGCACCGCCCACGCATACAGCGCAAACGGAATCGCGGAATTGATCAAACCCGCCAGCAGCACTGGCTGCCAATGCTTGCGCAGCGTCGGCCACTGCCCTTGCTGGATCAGGATGGGCAGCAAGAAGGCGGCGGCCAGCGCCACCCGCAGCCCTGCCGTTGGCAGCGCGCCAAATTCGGCAGCGCCCAGGCGCATGACCAGGAACGACGACCCCCACAGGCTGGAGAGCAAAAAGAATTCGCGCACCCAGTGCGCTGCCGGACGCGTGCCTTCAGCGTCGTTCATGCAGGCACTCGCGTCTTGGCGCGCGCAGGTGGCGCGGTTTGTGGCGCAGCTTCCAGGGCGAGCAGCGCCCGCTTGCGCGCGAGCCCGCCGGCGTAACCGGTGAGCGCACCG
>JAUCDU010000247.1:0-4394 GCA_034674825.1 Giesbergeria sp. | reverse complement strand
GACGCCCCGGCGCTGGCCGCTGCCGACGTCGGCATGGCCATGGGCAACGGCACCGATGTGGCGATGCACGCGGCCGGCATCACGCTGATGCGCGGTGACCCCAAGCTGGTCGCGGCGGCGCTCGACATTTCCCACCGCACGGTGCTGAAAATTCGCCAGAACCTGTTCTGGGCCTTTGCCTACAACGTCGCCGGCATCCCGCTCGCGGCGCTGGGCTATTTGAGCCCGGTGGTGGCCGGCGCCGCCATGGCGCTCAGCTCGGTCAGCGTGGTGACGAACGCCCTGCTGCTCAAGCGCTGGCGCGCTTAACCAGAGGCGCCTGGTCGGCTTTTGGAGCGATCAGGGACGCATTGCTCTGGCACACTTCACAAGTTGTTTCATTTGGCCTTGGGGGCCAGCCTCCGCGCCGCCATCGGTGGCGTGGCGGCGGCCCAGCCAGGGCGTGTCTTTGTAAGGGATTCCATGTCGGTTTTTTCGGCCATGCGCCAGTTCACCATCCGTTTTCGCATGCTGGGCGCCATTGGCGTGGTGCTGGTGTTGCTCGGGCTTCTGGGCGGGGCGGGCATGTGGGGGATGTTTCGCATTCAGGCAATGAGCGAAGCCTTCATCGAGCGCTCGTTTGCGCAGGAAACCCAGGTTGCGAACCTGCACGCACAAATCGCCGCCGCCCGCATCGGTCACAAGGACATGCTGTTGCAGCAGGCCGATCCCGTGGCTTTGGCGGCGGCGCGCACGCAGGCGCTGGCGGGGCTGGACGCAGCCGAACTGGCCTTGACGCGCTTTCTTGCCACGCCGGATTCGGGCGTCGATGCAGTGGCCGAGCAGCTGCGCCCCGAGTTGCAGGCCTACCGCGCGCAGCTGTCGGCTGCTCCGGGGGCCGAGGCCGACCGCGCCTGGACCCGCCTGCTCGGCGGCGTCAACGCAGTCGATGCACGTTTGCAGCGCGACGCGGTGAGCGCTGCTTTGGCACAGGCGAAGGCACTTGAGCAGACGCAGTGGCTGTTTGCGCTGCTGGTCGTGCTGGCTATTTTGGTGGTGGTGCCGCTGACGCTGCTCAACATGGTGTCGATCAGCCGGCCGCTGGCGCACGCGCAAAAGCTCGCACGCGCCATTGCCGGAGGCGACCTGTCGCAGACCATCGACATCCGGGGACGCGACGAGGTGGCCGATCTGGAGCGCGCCCTGCACGACATGCAAGGTGGCCTGGGCGCCCTGGTGGCACAGGTGCGCGACGCCAGTGGCAGTCTGGCGATTGCCAGCCAGCAGATCGCCAGCGGCAACCAGGATTTGTCGGCGCGCACCGAGCAGACCGCAGGCCACGCGCAAGACGCCGTTGGCACCCTGGCGACGCTTACCGCCACCGCGCAGCAAACGGCGCACTCATCGCAATCGGCGAACGAGCTGGCCCGCTCGGCTTCGGGCACCGCGACGCGCGGAGGCTCGGTGGTGCAGCAGGCGGTGGCCAGCATGCAGGAGATATCGGCCTCCAGCCGCAAGATCAACGACATCATCGGCCTGATCGATTCCATCGCCTTTCAGACCAACATCCTGGCGCTGAACGCCGCCGTTGAAGCGGCGCGCGCCGGCGAACAGGGCCGGGGTTTTGCCGTGGTGGCGAGCGAAGTACGCCACCTGGCCCAGCGCTCGGCCGCAGCCGCCAGCGAGATCAAGACCTTGATCAGCAGCAGCGTGCAGGCGGTGGACGGCGGCGTGCGCCATGTGGAAGACGCCGGTGCGGCGATGCAGGAAATTGTCGCCAGCGTGCAGCGCGTGGGGGCCATCATTGGCGAAATTTCGGCTGCCGCCAGCGAGCAGACAGTTGGCATCGGCGACGCCAACCAGTCCGTCGGCGAAATCGACCGCATGACCCAGCAGAACGCGGCGCTGGTGGAAGAATCGGCCGCCGCCGCCGAGTCGCTGCGCGAGCAGGCGGCGCGTCTGGCGCAGGTGGTGCAGCAGTTCCGTCTGGGCGACGACAAGGTGACCAAACAGCTGCGGGGCTGACAGTCCCGCCTGTTCCGACGCTCGCGCGCTGTGGCTGCGCGCCCGGCCCGCTTCAGGCCTGTTCCAGGGTCGGGTAGTCGGTGTAGCCCTCGGCCCCGCCGCCGTAGAACGTGGCGCGCTCGGGGGTGTTGAGCGCTGCGTCCTGGCGCAGGCGCGCCACCAGGTCGGGGTTGGAAATGTAGGGCCGGCCAAAGGCGACGATGTCGGCACCGGCGTCCAGCGCCGCTTGTGCGCCTTGCTTGTCGGTATAGCCGTTGTTGAGCATCCACGCTCCCGCGCCGCCATGCTTGCGGTAGATCGCCCGCAGTGCTTCGTAATCGAACGGGCGCCCTTCCACTTCTCGCGGGCCGCCGGTAGCGCCGACGATCAGGTGGATGTAAGCGAGGCCGAGTGGCGCCAGCTGGTGCAGCAGATAGTCAAAGGTCTGCTGCGGGTGCTCGTCCACGATGTCGTTGGCGGGGGTGACGGGCGAGAGGCGGATACCGGTGCGCTCGCCGCCAATTTCATCGGCAATGCCGCGCACGACCTCGAGCATCAGCCGGGCGCGGTTCTTGACGCTGCCGCCGTAGTCGTCGTCCCGTTTGTTGGCGCCGGTTTTCAGGAACTGGTCGAGCAAATAGCCGTTGGCGCCGTGGATTTCCACCCCGTCAAAGCCACAGGCAATGGCGTTGCGCGCGGCGCGCTCGTAGTCACGCACGATGCCGGGCAGCTCGGCCGCATCGAGCGCGCGCGGCTCGGAGGTGGGGACGAACTCGGGTTTGCCATCCTTGATCAGCACGGTTTTCGTTTTGGCTGCAAGGGCAGACGGAGCAACCGGCTTGCCGTAGTCGGGCTGCAGCTCCACGTGCGAGACCCGGCCCACGTGCCAGAGCTGCACCACGATGCGCCCGCCCGCCTTGTGCACGGAATCGGTCACGCGGCGCCAGCCGTCGAGCTGCTCGGTGGTGTAGAGGCCGGGCACATCCGCATAGCCCTGCGCCTGCGGGCTGATGGCGGTGGCTTCGGTGACGATCAGGCCGGCGCTGGCGCGCTGCGTGTAGTACTCGGCCATCAAAGGCGTGGGCACGGCGCCGGGCGCGCGGTTGCGCGTCAATGGCGCCATGGCGATGCGGTTGGCCAGGTGCAGGGCACCGGCGGTGAGGGGTTCAAACAGGCTGGTCATGGCAAGAGGCTCCGGAAGTGGGTGGCACAAGCGCGAGGGCGCGTGGCCTGTGCTGCACAGCGTAGCGCGCTGGCCCGGCCGGCGCTGCAGGAATTCGCCGCGTTGACCGTAGCGGACGACAAAATTGGTAAAAATGGCCTACAGCGCTCATTGGTCAAGCGTTAGCAGCTATCAAACAAGGAGTAACCTGGGCGACGCCAAGAAGCACCCGTCGCATGCGTTGAATCCGCCGCGCGGCACAATCAGGCCCTCATGACCTCTTCTTCCGCTGCGCCAGCGCCCCGGCCGCTGCCCGCCCTGGCGCTGGCCTTCTCGCTCTCACTGGGCGCCGCCATCTCGCTGGGCCTGACCCGCTTTTCTTACGCGCTGTTGCTGCCGCCGATGCGCGACGACCTGGGCTGGACCTATCTGCTCGCGGGGGGCATGAATACCGCCAACGCCATCGGCTACCTGGTGGGCGCGCTGGTGACGCCGCTGCTGCTGCGCCGCCACGCGCCGGGAAGCATCTTGCTGGGCGGCGCGGCGCTGGCCACGGTGCTGATGGCGGTGTGCGGTTTTCTGCTGGGCTCGCCCGCGTTGCTGCTGCAGCGCCTGTTGGCGGGCGTGGCCAGCGCGGCGGTGTTTGTCGCCGGCGGCCTGATGGCGGCCCGCCTGGGCGCGCTGGACGCCCGGCGCAGCGGGCTCTTGCTGGGCGTGTACTACGGCGGCGTGGGCTGGGGCATTGCGGCCTCAAGCTTGCTGGTGCCCGTGGTGCTGGCGCACGCGCCCGAGCCCCATACCTGGGTCTGGGCCTGGTGGCTGCTGGCCCTGCTGTGCGCCGCCTGCACGGCCGCGCTGGCCTGGCCGGCACGCGTGCTGCGCCAGCTCGATGCGCAGGGTGCAGCGGCTTCGACGGCGGCGACAGGTGCAACGCCCAAGCAGGCGCGGGTGCCGCTGCGCGCGCTGGCGCCATCGCTGGCGGGCTACACCTTGTTTGGCGTGGGCTATATCGGCTACATGACGTTCGTGATCGCCCTCTTGAAGGAGCAGGGCCTGGGCACGGCGGGCATCACCTGGTTCTACACGCTGCTGGGCCTGGCGGTGGTGGCGTCGGCGCGCGTCTGGGCGGGCCTCTTGGAGCGCAGCAAGGGCGGCGGCGCGCTGGCGCTGCTCAACGCCTTGCTGGGCGTGGCGACGGTGCTGCCGGCGCTGACCTCGGCCTGGCCGGTGGTGCTGGCCTCGGGCCTGC
>JAUCDU010000246.1:0-4405 GCA_034674825.1 Giesbergeria sp. | reverse complement strand
CGTGCCCGCTGGCGTGCACCGGCTCGGCTTCGAGACCCAGGTCCATGCCTTTGGCCGCTGCAGCGTCCAGGTGCAGCTCCAGCGCGGTCTCGCAGAGCTGTTGCAGGTCGACGCGTTCGGTGGCTGCGCCGTCCAGGTTGCGCGCATCGGCGCGCGAGAGCGTGAGCAACTGGTGCGCGAGCTGCGAGGTGCGCCGCGTGGCCGCGCGCAGCTTTTCGATCTCTTCAACTCCCAAAGTGATAGCTAGAGAGGCTTTATCTTCAAGCGCAAGAGGCGCTTTCTTATTGAAATTGCGCGCCTTGCCGCCGGAGCGCGCCAGCAGCGCCCAGGCTTCGACTTGGGCCTGCAGGCCCGCCATGGGCGTGCGCAATTGGTGGGCCGCGTCGGCCACAAACCGGCGTTGCCCGTCGACCTGCGCGCGCACCCGTTCGAACAGGTGGTTCAGCGCACGCACCAAAGGCCGCACTTCGTCGGGCGAGGTCGCCTCGTCAATCGGGCTAAGGTCGCGCGGCGAGCGGCGCTCAACCGCATTGGCCAGCGTCACCAGCGGCTTGAACGCGCGGCCCACCGACCAATAGATGGCAAGCCCCGCCGCCACCAGCAGCAGCATATTGGGCAACAGCAAGCGCAGCACCACTTGCTGCAGCCACTGCTGGCGCGGGTCAGAACCATCGGCCAGTGCGACGATCAGCTCCCCGGCGTTGGTCGCGCCGCGCTGTGTCGCCACGCGGTAGGTGACGCCGCCGTGCTCAACGCTGTGAAACTCTGCCGCCGCTGTAATGGGTATGGGGCCCTGCACCCAGTCTTCGCCGAGCAAGAGTTCGCCGCCCAGCCCGCGCACCGAAAAAGCGGTGAACTTGCCGCTGCGATTCAGGAATTCGTCCACCGACGGCGCCAACATCGGCAAAGGCGCGGCGCCCGGCAGGGTCGCGGCGACGAACGAATCGGCCAGGGCCGGCAGCAGGCGCAGCAAGCGCTGGTCGTGTTGCGAAGCGGCTTCATCGGCCGAGCTGAAGTTGTACCAGGCCGACGCCAGCACCAGCACGAACAGCGGCAGCACCAGCAAGAGCAGCAGGCGGTTGCGCAGGTCGGACGTCATCGCCCGCAGGCTGGCCATGGCTCAGTGCCGGGCGGGCTCGACCTGCTCGAGCCGGTAACCAAAACCGCGGATCGAGCGCAGCGCCACGCCGTGGGGCTCGAGCTTGCTGCGCAGGCGCGAGATGTACACCTCGACCGCGTTGGGCGTGATCTCCTTGTCCCAACCGGTCAGCGCCTGCAAGAGTTTGTCCTTGCTGGCGGGCTTGGGGGCGTGGATCAGCAGGTATTCGAGCACCGTCCACTCGCGTGGCCCCAGCTCGATCACGGTGGCCGGAGCGTCCTCGGCGCCGACAATGCTGGCGCGGCGATGGGCGCCGTCCAGCTCCAGCGGACCAAAGGAGAGCACGGCGCTATTCGCCGCCTGCGAGCGCCGCAGCAGCGCGCGCAGCCGCGCCAGCAGCTCGGGCAGCTCATAGGGCTTGACCATGTAGTCGTCGGCGCCCAGGTCCAGACCTTGCACGCGGTCTTGCAGCGCATCGCGCGCGGTGAGGATCAGCACCGGCATCGAATGGTTGGCCATTTCCGGGCGGCGCATCAAACGCGTCAGCTCCAGCCCGTCGATCCCCGGCAGGCCGATGTCGATCACGCCAATGTCAAACGACTCGCGCGCCAGCACCTCCTGCGCGCGCTCGCCACTGCCCACCCAGTCCACGGCGTAGCCGGCGTCGGTCAGGCCGAGCTTGATGCCGCTGGCCACCATGAGGTCGTCTTCAACGAGCAATAAGCGCATCGGTCACCAACCCTGCAGACGGAAATTCGTCACGCCACGCACCGCTGACAGCGCGGCAACCAGCGTGCTCCCCTGCCAGCGGCCCCCGCGCAAGGGCCGCCCCGCCGCGCTGGGGGCGTCCCCCTTCCCGCGTCGCGCAGCGAGGCGAGAGAAGGGGGAAGGAGCGAAGCGGCATAGGGGGATGCCTGCGCTCACTGGTTTCGGATCATGGTCCCAAAGGCCTGATCCGACAGAATCTCGAGCAGCATGGCGTGCGGCACGCGCCCGTCGACGATGTGCACCGCGTTCACGCCGGCGCGGGCCGCGTCGAGCGCGCCGGCGATCTTGGGCAGCATGCCGCCCGAGATGGTGCCGTCGTTCACAAGCTCGTCGATTTCCACTGCCGTCAGCTCGGTGATCAGCTCACCCGCCTTGTTCAGCACGCCGGGGATATTGGTCAGCAGCATCAGCTTTTCGGCCTGCAGCACGGTCGCGAGCTTGCTGGCCACCATGTCGGCGTTGATGTTGTAGCTCTCGTTGTGTTCGCCAAAACCGATCGGGCTGATGACGGGAATGAAGGCGTCGTCCTGCAAGGCCTTGACCACGCCCGGGTCGATGCTGACGATCTCGCCGACCTGCCCCACGTCGTGCTCCAGCGCCGGGTCGCGGTGGTCTTTCATGCGCAGCTTTTGTGCCCGGATCAGGCCGCCATCGCGCCCGGTCAGCCCCACCGCCTTGCCGCCGGCCTGGTTGATCAGGCCGACGATATCCTGCTGCACCTCGCCGGCCAGCACCCATTCGACGACCTCCATGGTCTCGGCGTCGGTCACGCGCATGCCCTGGATGAAGTGGCCCTGCTTGCCCAGGCGCTTAAGCGCCGCCTCGATCTGCGGGCCGCCGCCGTGCACCACCACCGGGTTCATGCCGACCAGCTTGAGCAGCACCACGTCTTCGGCGAAATCGGCCTGCAGTTCCGGGTCGGTCATGGCGTTGCCGCCGTACTTGATGACAATGGTCTTGCCGTGGAATTTGCGGATGTAGGGCAGCGCCTGGGCCAGAATTTCGGCCCGGTCGCGCGGCGCCAGGTTGTGCAGCGTATCGGTCATGAGTGTGCGCCCCAGGGCGGAGTGAGGGGAAGCGCAAATTGTGCCGCATCAAGAACCGCACGAAACACTATCAAACAAACAGCTGCCAGCGCTTGCTACATAAGCGATAGAAGGCAAAAAGGCACAAACTTTTTGAACTTCAGTGGCGCAGCCACCCCGGCACTTTGAAGCGAACAATCGCCAGATACGCGACCACGTAGCTGACAACAAACAAGCCGCAGAACGCCATAAGCACGACCGTGTTGTTCCAGAACATCACGGCCGGCACGGCGGTCATCAAGGTAAAACCCCAGAGCCAGGGCGCGGTGCGGTTGTTGCGCATCAGCATGCGGCGCGCCTCGTCGTCGTGAAACACGTTGCGCACAATGCGCCGGTAAATGAGCTGGTGAAAATGCAGGGCGTCTGCCACCCCGGGCGAGACCCCGCGCACCATCTTGCGGTACATCGAAAACAGCGTTTCCCACACCGGGTAGACCAGCAGCAGCAGCGGGAACCAGGGTGAGACCATGACGTTGCGCTGCACCAGCGCGATGCTGGCCAGCGCAATCACCACGCCCCAGAGGTAGGCGCCGCCGTCGCCCGCAAACAGCACGCCGCGCGGGTAATTCCAGACCAAAAAACCGGCCGTTGCGGCGGCAGTGGTGACAAGCAGCGCCGCCAGCGCCCTGTCGCCCACCTGCAGCGCCACGTGCGTCAGGGCCAGACACACAATCACCGCCACCATGCCCGAGAGGCCGTTGTAGCCGTCGATGATGTTGAACGCGTGCGGCAGGCCGGCAATGGCCACCACGGCAAGCAGCATGCCCAGCCAGGGCGCACCGGCCATGAGGGTGTCGATGGCCGAAAAGCCCAGCCGCGGCACCGACAAATCAAGCACCACCACGGCAATCAGCCCCGAGAGGCCCGTCAGGGCCAGCCGGTAGCGCACCGACAGGCGCTGCGTCATGTCCTCGGCAATGCCGCCCAGTGCGGACGGCAACAGCACCAGCATCCAGCCGCCAACCCACATTTGCAGGCGCACCGACCTCGGGTCGCCATAGGCGGTCTGGACCATGCCCACGGACCAGCTTGTCAGCATCCCCAGCAGCACCGCCGCGCCGCCCAGGCGCGGCACTTCGCCGAAGTGAAACCGCTGCGGCATGCCGTGCCCATAACGGCGCGCGTGCCGCGACAGCCAGCGCACGCCCACTGCGGCCGCCACGGTGGACACCAGGAAAGCCAGCACGGACAGGAAAATCATTGGGTGCCGATGCTACCCGGCGCCACGCCGCGCGCTTGCAACAATTTGCGCGCGTCGCGGTACGCGCGCGAGCGCCACAGCCGCACCAGGCTGGCCACATGCCAAGCCAGGTGGCGCCACTGCCGCCGGCTGGCGCGCGTGCCGGCGTGCACCACGCGCGCGTCGGCCCGCACCAGCGCCAGCCCCAGCAGCCGCACGCGCAGGCACAGGTCCACGTCCTCGCAGTACATGAAATAACGCTCATCAAAGCCG
>JAUCDU010000245.1:0-4427 GCA_034674825.1 Giesbergeria sp. | reverse complement strand
CTGCAGGCCGCGACCGAAGTGGCCATCCTCTCGGCCAACTACATCAGCGCGCGGCTCAAGCCCCATTACCCCACGCTGTACGCGAGCAGCAATGGGCATGTGGCGCACGAATGCATTCTGGATCTGCGCAGCTTGAAGGACACCAGCGGCGTCATGGCCGAGGACGTTGCCAAGCGCCTGATCGACTACGGTTTCCACGCCCCCACGCTGTCCTTCCCGGTACCCAACACGCTGATGGTGGAACCGACCGAGAGCGAAAGCCTGTTCGAGCTTGACCGCTTCATCGACGCAATGATCGCCATCCGCGAAGAAATTCGCCAGATCGAATCAGGCGCCTGGCCGCAGAACGACAACCCCCTGAAAAATGCCCCGCACACGGCCCACAGCCTGGTCGCGCAGGACTGGACACACCCCTATCCGCGCGAGTTGGCGGCCTACCCTATTGCCACGCTTCGCAGCAACAAATATTGGGCCAGCGTAGGCCGCGTGGACAACGTCTATGGCGACCGCAACCTGTTTTGCAGTTGCCTGCCCGTCGGCGATGCCGAATAGTGTCGTTCTATGAACACCGCCGGCACAAGCTGCCTGGCCTGCCAGCCGGCCACGCTGCAAGCACTGGTGCAGTCCCAGCCAGCTTTGGCAGCGCAGTGGCAAGCGCTGCCCCGGCGCAGCTTCGACGCCGGTGCTGTGCTGCAGCGCCAAGGGGACGCCAGCGACCGCTGCTGGCTGCTCGAAAGTGGGCTGGTGCGCTTTTACTGCCTGAGCGAAACAGGGGTGGAGCGAAACCGGTCGTTCCACACGCCAGGCAGCTGGGTCGCCGGCGCCATGCCGCCCCTTGCGCTGCCTAGCCCCAGCACCATCGCGACCGTTGAGCCCACGCGCACGGTGGAGTTGCCATACGCCAGCTTGCACGATTGGCAGCGGCAATTTCCAGCCTTGCAGACCTTGCTGGACGACGCTCTCGGCTACCTGTTTACCCAACAGGCACGGCGCGAGGCGGAACTCCTGACCTTGTCTCCCGAGGAGCGCTACCAGGCCTTTTTGCAGGCGGATGGCGCACTGGCCGCGCGGCTCCCGATGCACCAGGTGGCGAGCTACCTGGGCATTTCGCAGGTTTCACTGTCGCGCATGCGGGCACGGCTGGGCATGATCCAGTCGCGGCGCGGCTGAATCAAGAAGGCGGCCAGGCATTCACCGTTCTGGCCAATCCCGGCATGACCACCTGAGGCAAGGTCTGCCGGTCCATGACCGCGCCAGAGTCCACCAGTCCGTTGCGCTGCAACAGATAGGCCGTCAGAGCATAGACCTCGTCGTCGTTCAAGCTTTTGGGCGCCTGACGCGGCATGGCGCGGCGGATGTAGTCGAACAGCGTGGTGGCATACGGCCAGCTCGCGCCAACGGAAAGCACCAGCAGTGGGTATTTGGCAATGCGCAACGGGCGCAGTGGATCGCGCCAACTCAAAAACCCGTCGGACCCCACAAGCCGCGCAGCAGGCCCTTCAATGCCTTGTGCCCCATGGCAGGCTGCACAGTGCGCCGCGTAGAGCCGCGCACCTTCGGCAACGCTGCCCTGGCCACGCGGCAGATTGCGGCCATCGGGGAAGACGGTGATGGCGTAGCGCGCCACCTGCGCGGGCTCCAATGCTTGCCCCAGTCCGATCTCGGGCGGCGTCTGGGCGTGTACCAGGCCAGTGTGCAGCAGAGCCCCGAGAAACAAGGTTTGCAGCAACTTCAGCAGCCGCTCAGACATACAGATTCTCCACCCGGCCATCAGCACTCACACGCCAGGACTGGACCGCGTTGTAGTGATGGAACGAGTGCATCGCATAGCGGCGCTTCCATGCACTGCGCAGCGGCTGCACGCGCCCATGTTCGTCGCTTGCGCGGCTCATCAACACGGCTTTGCGCCCCTCCCAGCGCCAGGGGAAAGTAAACCGGGTGAAGGCGCGGTCCAGCACCGGGCCGTGCAATTGCGCAGCAGACCACGAGGCGCCGCCGTCCACCGACACCTCCACGCGCGCGATGCGTCCATGGCCGGACCAGGCCAGCCCGGCAATCTCGAAAAAACCCTTTGGATCCGGCAGGGTTTGTAAGCCAGAAGGCCGCGTGATGACGGACTTCACATCCATGTGGAAGGCAAAGCGCTCGATGCGCCCATCGGCCAGCACCTGGGTGTACAGGCCCGACTCATCCTTCGAATACGCCGGCGCATCGGTCACCTCCAGCCGGTGCAACCACTTGACGTTCACGTTCCCCTCCCAGCCCGGCATGAACAAGCGCATCGGATAGCCCTGCGAGGGCCGCAGGCGCTCTCCGTTCTGGTACAGCGCCACCATGGCGTCCTTCAGGAGGGCGCTCAAGGGCAGGCTGCGGGTGTGCGACGCGGCGTCGGCGCCTTCTGCAACCACCCAGCGCGCCGTATCCAGCACCCCGGCTTCGTTGAGCAGATACGCCAGCGGAACACCCGTCCACTCCGAACACGACACCTCGCCCGCAAGCGCGCCCAAACTCTGGTTGAGTGCGAACGGGGACAAGGCATTGGCGGCGGAGTTGCCGGCGCACTCCAGAAAATGAATGCGGCTGACCATGGGGTAGCGCAGCAAGCGCTCCAGGTCAAAGCGCAAGGGCTTCTTCACCATGCCATGGATCATCAAGGAATGGCTGTTGGCCTCAATGTCCGGTATTCCACTGTGGTGCACGGCAAAGTGCAGACCGCTCGGCGTGATGATGCCGTGCTGGTCTTGCAAGGGCGAGCGCCAGACAGAAAATCCAGCCTCATGGTGCTCATGCCGCACCACATCTTTCTCTTGCAGTGAAGGCAGCCCATACGGCAGATCGGAGCCTCCCAATGTCTTCATGGCATCGGGCATGCGGTCTGCCAACGGCGACGCTGCCCGCGCCGGTGCTGACAGAGCCGTCGCACCCCAGGCCATGGCAGTTCCCAGAAAGGCGCGCCGAGGCAGCGTCGTTACCGGCGCAGTCGCAGAGCCTTGTACACGGGCCTCCATCACACCGGCACCCACAATGCGGTAGTCGTGACCTCCTGGTCCGGCGAAGTGAAAGCAAGTGCCAGGAACACCTGGCTGCGCAAAGCAGTCATGCAGAAATCTCCAAAAGAAGTGAGGCTCCGATGCAGTGTTTCCCTATCGCCGACGCCGCGCATTAACCATCGTTAACGCCAGTGCTGGAGAAGTCACTTTTATCGCCCATCGGGCCAACGCCAGGCGTTCCGAGCAAGCGGAAATCAACTCCCGCGCCTGAAAATCGACCACCCCTGCCACTGCGCAGCCTCACGCGTACACTTGCTCGGATGCCCGCCCACTGCGCGCACCTGCGCGACGGGAGCTTGCCCCATGAATGAGCCCGACCTCTCCTATTTGCTGCGCACATCCGATCCTGACGCGCACCCGCCGCAGGCACAGGAATGGCCGGCGTTGGAGCGACGCAACGCCGATGCCCGTCCAGCCGGATCGGCCGCAAGCCTGATCGCAGAGCTGCGCCATTCCCAATCGGAACTGGAGCGGCAAAACGAGGTACTGCGCTACAGCCAGGCTGCCGCGGAAAGCGCGTCCGAGCGCTTCGAAGCCCTCTTTTCCAGTGTGCCGCTGGCACTCATGGTGATCGATGCCCACGACATGGTGGTCCAAGCCAATCCCATGGCACACCGCTCTTTTCAGCCGGGTGAGCACGATCGGCCGCTCACTGCACTCATGCCGTTTGTGGATGCGACGCACGCACAGCGTGTACAGCATGCGTTTACGCAAGCCGCAAGCGATGGACGGGCCGAAGTCACTGAGGTCGTTTTCCGCATAGGCGAGACCACGCAAATTACCGGTGACCTGCACATCGCGCGCATGGACGCGCAGCAAAAAGACAGCCCCTCGCATTACCAGTACCTTTGCGCGCTCGTGGACCAAGGCCCACTGTTGGCGGAGCGCCAAGCTTTGCAACAAAGCACCTGGGCGCTTCAGCAGCGCAACATTCAGCTCTTTGCGGGTGAAAAGCGTCTGGAAGCCGTGATCAATTCGGCGCTCGACGCCATCATCTGCGTTGACCATCGCCGCAACATCACGGTCTTCAACCCGACGGCAGCCGCTCTGTTCCAGTGCGCCGCAAGCGATGCCTTGGGCAGTCCGTTGGAGCGCTTCCTGCCGAACGCTGCCGATGCCCTGTTGTTTGCACCGTTGACCACCCAAGCCATGCTGGGGGAAATGACGGCGCGCACTGCGAGTGGCCGTGAACTTGCAGTGGAAGTAAGCGTTACGTTCGAGCAGCACGCCGATGGCGAAACCACAACCGTGTTCGCGCGCGATCTCACCGCCCGCAAACGCGCCGAGGAGCGCCGCGGCGAGCTGGAGTTGCAACTGCGCGAATCGCACAAGATGCAGGCCGTGGGCACCATGGCCGGCGGCATTGCCCACGACTTC
>JAUCDU010000244.1:0-4483 GCA_034674825.1 Giesbergeria sp. | reverse complement strand
CCATGACCAGCGCTATGTACACCCACTCGGTCCCCGTCTTCAAGCAGATGCTGACCGCTTTGAAAACCATTCTTGCGCAGGCCAGCGAGCACGCCGCCGCCAAGTCCATCGAGCCCGATGCCTTGTTGCAGGCACGGCTGGCGCCTGACATGTTCCCGCTGCTCAAGCAAGTACAAGTTGCCGCCGATTTTTCGCGCGGCATAGCGGCGCGGCTCGCAGGTGTGGACGTGCCCAAGTTCGAAGGCAACGAGAAAAGTTTTGCCGACCTGGACGCGTTGTTGACGCAGACGCTGGCCTTTCTGGACAGCGTGAATGCAGCGCAGTTTGAGGGCAAGGAAAGTGCTGAAATCGTCTTGCGCCCCGGCACGCCCAAGGAGAAGAAGCTCAGCGGCCAGGCCTATCTGGCCAACTACGGCCTGCCGCAGTTCTTCTTCCATGTGACCACGGCCTACGACATCCTGCGCCACAACGGTTTGCCGATTGGCAAGCGCGACTTCATGGGTGCCTATTGAGCTGAGCGTGGCCTGCATGGCACCTCATGCAGGGTGCCTTCCCGCACAATTCCCGGCATGAAAGCACCCCCACGACTCCAATCCCTCATTGACGAAGGCCTGATCGACACCGTGGTGCGTCAGCTCATGAGCGGCAAGGAGGCCATGGTGTATGTCGTGCGCTGCGGGGATGAGACGCGCTGCGCCAAGATCTACAAAGAAGCAACGCACCGTAGTTTTCGCCAAGCGGTGGACTACACCGAGAACCGCAAGACCAAGAACTCGCGCACCGGCCGCGCCATGGCCAAGGGCAGCAAATTTGGCCGGCAAGAGCAAGAAGCGGCGTGGCAAAGCGCCGAGGTCGATGCGCTCTACCGTTTGGCGGCGGCCGGTGTGCGTGTGCCGCAGCCGTTCAACTTTCACGACGGCGTGCTGCTGATGGAGCTGGTGACCGACGCCTACGGCGACGCCGCCCCGCGCCTGAACGATGTGTCGTTCACGCCAAGCCAGGCGATGCAGCATCACGCGACGCTGATCGCCGAGGTGGTGCGCATGCTGTGCGCGGGCGTGGTGCATGGTGATTTGTCGGAGTTCAACATCCTGTTGGCGCATGGGGACGTGCAAGGCGAACCCGAGAGCACGGATTTCCCCGTGATCATCGACCTGCCGCAGGCGGTGGACGCGGCCGGCAACAACCATGCCCAGCGCATGCTGCTGCGCGATGTGGCGAATCTGCGCAACTTCTTCGGCCAGTTCGCCCCAGCACTGCTGGCGACCGAGTATGGCGCCGAGATCTGGAGCCTGTACCAGAGCGGCATGCTCAGCAACGAGACGCGTTTGACCGGCCGCTACGAGCGCAAGCATGCCGACGTGGACATGCAGGCTGTGCTGCGCGAGATCGACGATGCACGCGACGAGGAAGCAGCGCGGCGGCTGCGAATGGCTACGGCAGCTGGCCAGAACGCTTGACTTTTCATAGCGCACTTCTTTCGCGCCACGAGCGTTGGAAGCCAATTTCTTCCCTATTTCTTGCTGTTACCCGGGTAGCCAGGCGGCGACACGCCCCGCGCATGCCGGATGAGCATGCTGCGCGGCAGTCGCGCCTGCACCCGCGCCGCCTCGCCGGTTCGCGCAGACGCATCAAGCCGCCTGATTTCCATTTTTAGAAATCAATATCTCCGCATCAGATTTTGATTTACTCAACCCGCACGCCAAAAACCTTGAAAATAGCAAAAATGCCCTTACATGCCATAATGAGTGATTAAAACGTCAAGCAAATGACGTTTTATAAAAAATTCTGATTTTGCATAAATAAACTGCTTATTGATTCGCTTGAACTCATTGCAACCGATCAATAAGCGTAATTTATGCCGCAGCGTTTTCAACGCTGCTTCTGATTTAACTTTTGAAAGGTTTTTGATGCATTCTTTGAGCCGTGATTACCCCGAAATCCTCCTGCGCAACGAGGAAACACCTTGCCTGTCGCTGTACCAGACGACGCACCGCCAGCACCCGGACAACGTCCAAGACCCGATCCGCTTTCGCAACCTGGTGAAGGAAATGGAGGCGTCGCTGCGCCAGAAATACCCCAAGCGCGAAGTCGCCCCGCTGCTGGAGCCGTTTGAGGCGCTGGCCGCCGATGCCGACTTCTGGAACCACACCACCGATGGCCTGGCGGTATTGGGTGCGCCCGGCATGTTTCGTGTCTACCGCCTGGAGCGCCCCGTGGCCGACCTGGTGGTGGTGGCGGACAGCTTTCACACCAAGCCGCTGCTGCGCATCACGCAATCGGCCGACCGTTTCCAGGTGCTGGGCCTGAGCCGCGACAGCTACACCTTGTACGAAGGCAACCGCGACCACCTGCTGCAAGTGCAGTTCCCTGACGGTGCAGAGCAGACCGCCGACGCCATGCTGAACAAGGATGCAGACAGCCGCGAAGGCGCGCACCGCTCCTACGGCCCCACAGGCGACGCTGCCTGGCACGGCACCGACGTCAAACAGGACGCCGCCGACCGCGACATGGAACAGTTTTTCCGCGCCGTCGACCAGGCCGTGATGCAGCGCGCTGGCAAGCCGGGCAGCCTGGGTCTGATTCTTGCGGCGCTGCCCGAGCACCACAACCTGTTCCGCTCGGTCAGCAAGAACCCGCTGCTGATCAAAGACGCCATCGATGTCAACCCCGATGCGATGTCTGTCGATGCGCTGCGCGAGCGCGCCTGGGAGCTGGTTCAGCCCCATTACCTGGAGCGCCTGTCGGGGCTGCTCGACAGCTACGGCGCCGCCAGCGCCAAGGCGCTGGGCTCGCAGCTGCTGGACGACATCGCCAAGGCAGCGGTTGAGGGGCGCGTGGCCACCCTGCTGCTCGAAGCCGACCGGCTGGTTCCAGGCAGCATTGACGCCGGCACCGGCAAGGTGACCGCAGGCAAGTTGGGCGACCCGCAAGTGGACGACCTGCTGGACGACCTGGGCGAGCTGGTGCTCAAAAGCGGCGGCGAAGTGGTGATGGTGCCGACCGAGCGCATGCCAACCACCACCGGCGCGGCAGCGGTTTTCCGCTTCTGATTGCGCCCCACCGATGGCAAGGCGCCCGGCGACCCCGGGCGCCTTTTTTTGTCCCCGCTGCGAACCTGTTTACGATGCCCGGGCGCGCCGCAAGTCCACCCTGGCCTGTGGGCGCCTGGAATTTTTCAATCGGCCCCTTCGCCGGGGCCCAACTGGAGACAGCGATGTTCAGTCATGTGATGGTGGGAGTGAACGATCTTGAAGCGTCCAAGCGGTTCTACGACGCAGTGCTGGGCACCCTCGGCCATGGCCCTGGCGTGGCCAACCGCAACCGCTACTTTTATCGCAGTCGAGCCGGCACCTTTGCCATCTCGACGCCGATCAATGGCGATCCGGCCTGCCACGGCAATGGCAGCACCATTGGCTTCACGGTGGATTCGCCCGAGCAAGGCGCGGCTTTCCATGCCGCTGGCCTGGCCAATGGCGGCACCACCTGCGAAGACGCGCCGGGCTTTCGCGAAGGCGAGATGGGCCGAATCTACCTGGCCTACCTGCGCGACCCCGATGGCAACAAGATTTGCGTCGTGCACCGCCCGCCCAAGGTCGAGGCTGCTGCGGCGGGCGCGTGAAGTCTGCCCAGGCCGAGGTCTTTGACGAGGCGTACTACCAGCGCTTTTACTTCGACAAGAAAACCAGCGTGGTCGACCCCGGCCACGTCGAGCGCCTGGGCGCTTTCGTGTGCAGCTATTTGCAGTACCTGCGCGTGCCGGTGCACCGGGTGCTCGACATCGGCTGCGGCATCGGGCTCTGGCGTGACGTGATCGCGCGGCATTTCCCGCACGCCTCCTACCACGGCGTGGAACTCAGCCCCTACCTGTGCGAGCGCTTTGGCTGGGAGCGCGGCTCGGTGGTCGACTACGGCGCCAGCGCGCCGTTTGATCTGGTGGTCTGCCAGGGCGTGCTGCCGTACCTGGACGCGGCCGACGTGAAGCGCGCCCTGCGCAATCTGGGGCAGCTCTCGCAAGGCGCGCTGTACCTGGAGGCGGTGTCGCGCGAGGACTGGGAGCAGGACATCCTGGACGAGAACCTGACCGACCCGCGCATGTTCCGCCACCGCGCCGCCCTGTACCGACGTGGTCTCGACACGGGCTTCACAGCGCTGGGCGGCGGCCTGTGGCTGAGCCGCCAGGCCGAGGTGCCGCTGTTTGCGCTGGAGAGCCTGCGCAATGCCTGATGCCGCGCCTGCCGTGCTGTGTGCTGCGCCGCATGCCGCTCTTCACGCGGTGGCACGCCTGCGCACTGCGCGGCTGGCACGCAGCACCAAGCCGTTTCTGGCGCGCGGCGGCCCCAAGGGCGAACGCTGCCCGGGCTGCCGGCTGGTGCCCAGCCACTGCCTGTGCGCGCTGCGCCCGCAGACGGAGACGCGCGCCGGCGTCTGCCTGCTGATGGCCGACATCGAGCCGCTCAAGCCCAGCAACACCGGCTGGCTG
>JAUCDU010000243.1:0-4486 GCA_034674825.1 Giesbergeria sp. | reverse complement strand
GTCCATGACGGCGCGGCGGCGCTTGCCGTCCTGGTAGTAGACGGACAGGTTTTTCAAGCTGGTGATCAGGATCGCGGAGTCCGGGAAGTAGGGCACGGCGATGGCTTGCAGACCGCCCAGGCGCGCCTGGCTGCGCACGATGTCGGCGGCCAGCTGCTCGGTGGGCGCCTGTTTTTCGTTGACCAGGGGGAAAAGCTTGTCGTGCAGGATCGAGCGGCCGCAGATGGCCACGAGGTCGCCGGCCTCGGCGTGCCAGGGGTCGAGCAGGGATTTGGTGGCGTCGTACACGAGGCCGTCCAGCGTCTTGTAGTCGCCGGCGGCGCCGACTACTACCTTGCCGCTGGTGTTGCCCTCGTCCATGACGCGCGACGCGTCGTTCTCACGCAGGTATTGCAGCCAGCCTTTGTTGACATCCTGCAGCAAGGGATAGGTGGTGCGGTTGGTGTCCGCTGCCACGCTCGTGCCGTTGAAGCCGATCATGATCCGATCGAGCGCGCACTGCTGCTGGATGGCGCGGGCCAGGCGCAGCTGGAAGTCGGGGAATTTGGCCCACATGTCCAGCGTTGCGTAGCGCACGTGCGTGTCGTAGTTGGTCTGCGCGCACTGGTAGCCCTGGCCCTGGAGGCTGTGGGCGTCTGCGGTGGCGCGGTCTTTGGTCGTGGTGTCGGTGCGGCTGGCAATCGGGCCGGTGGTGCCCAGGCCGAGCTTTTGGCCCTGCATCTCGTCGACCGGCACGATGTTGATCGATTTCAAGAATGCGCTCGATTCCTGAATGCGGCTCTCCAGCTTTTGCTGGATGGTGGGGGAGATGGTGAATTTCTGTTCGACGGTAGGAACGCCGTTGAGCGTGGCCTGGTCTTGCAGGTAGGCATTGAACAGTACACGGGTTGCGTTTTTCATGGGTTTGTTCCTTGGTGGCGGGCTTCGTGATGGTGGCTGGCTGGCTGTCGGGCGGTGCTGCGGTCAGCAGTCGGCTTTGAGTGCGCCCTCGGTGCCGGTGGCGGCGGGCCGCGTGGCGCCGCTGGCGTCTTGCTGGCTCAGCTTCTCGGACAGGGCCTTAAAGTCCGTCTGCAGCTGCGCGAATTGGCCGGCCAGCGCGGCGTGCGCGGCGGTGGCGGCGGCCAGGTCGGCGGCCTGGCGTTGAATGGCGGCATCAGCCGCGCCCAGCACTTCCAGCGTCTTGACAGCAAAGGTCTCGGTGGTTTCCGGCTTGTGCGTGGGCGTGGCGATGCCGCTCAAGTTTTTCAGCAGGTCGCTGAATTTGGTGATGAGCGTGCTGGCGACGGTTTCTGCGTCGCCCTCCAGGCCCAGGTCGGTTTCGACGGCGGCGGAAAACAGTGCGCCTTCGGTGTGTTTTTTGCCTTTGAACGGGCTGGCGTCGGGGTTGCCGGCGGCGAACTTGAGCACTTCGGTGCCGAGGCTTGCGGGGCTGTCGGTGACAGCCAGGCCGGTCATGTAGGCCTCGCCGGTCTTTGCGAAATTGGGATCCACTTCGATGGAGGTGTAGATCTTCTGGCGGGCCTTGTTCATGGCCACGAGGCTGGGCAGGGCCTCGATCTGCGCGAACAGAGCCAGCTTGCCGTCGTCGACCTGGCGCGCTTCGAGCGCCAGCACGTCGCCCAGCGCAGCGAATGCGCTGTCGGGCGTGACGCCGCGGTAGTGCTCCAGCCACACGCGCGCCCCGTAGGTGGCGGGCTTGTAGTTTTTGGCCATTTGCTCGATCCAGGCGCGCTGGATTTCGCGGCCGTCGGTGGTGGCGCCTTCGGTGGCGACGCGGAAGAATTTGGTGGGCATGGTGCGGCTTTGCTGGTGGCGGTAGTTGATCTGCCGCTATGGTGCGCAGCGGCGCGCGCTGCTGCAATTTGCGCGCGTTGTGGCTGCGCGCGGCACGTTTTTTTGCTGCTGCTTTTCGCGCGCGCGCGGGACACACTGGCAAGGCATGACAGCCAAAGCCACATCCACGCCCCGCCCCGCCGCGAGGCGCCCGCGCAGCGTGAGCGTGGTGCGCAACACGGGCAGCGCAGCACAAAAGACGTTCACCCAGCGCGCAAAAAGCGTCGTCGAAGCCGCGCAGCCAGCCGGCGAAACAAGCCCGATTGATGGCGGCGCTGGCGTGCGCCGCGAAGCGCGGACGCTCTACTGGATGGGCTGGCGGCTGTCGCACATCGCGGAGCACCTGGTTGTGCCGCGCGGCACACTGCATGGCTGGTGCAAGGCGGAAAAGTGGGCCGACACGCCGGCGGCGCAACGCGTTGAAAGCGCGCTGGAGTCGCGCATGGTGACGCTGGTTGCCAAGGAGCAAAAGACCGGCGGCGACTACAAGGAAATCGACCTGCTGGGCCGTCAGCTGGAGCGCCTGGCGCGCATTGGCCGCTATCAGCAGACGGGGCGCGAAGCGGATCTGAACCCGGCCATCGAGGCGCGCAACGCGGGGCCGAAGAAGCGGCGCGCGAAGAATTTTCTGTCGGCCGAGCAGATCGAGCAGCTGAAAAGCGCCTTCCTCGATTCGCTTTTTGCCTATCAGCTGCAGTGGTGGCAGAGCAGCCAGCAACGCACGCGGGCGATCCTCAAAAGCCGGCAGATTGGCGCCACGTGGTATTTCGCCCGCGAGGCGCTGATTGACGCGCTGGAGACCGGCCGCAATCAGATTTTTCTGTCAGCCAGCAAAGCGCAGGCGCACATCTTCAAGCAGTACATCGCGGCGTTCGTGCACGAGGTGACGGGCGTGGATTTGAAGGGCGATCCCATCGTGCTGGCCAACGGCGCGACGCTGTATTTTTTGGGCAGCAACGCGCGCACGGCGCAGGGTTACCACGGCAATTTTTACTTCGACGAGTTCTTTTGGACGCAGGATTTCGAGCGCCTGAACAAGGTGGCCAGCGGCATGGCCATGCACAAAAAATGGCGCAAGACGTACTTCAGTACGCCGAGCAGCATCCAGCATGCGGCCTATGCACTCTGGAGCGGTGCACGGATCAAGAAGAAGGACAAGATCGAGGTCGACCTGAGCCACGAACGGCTGGCCGGCGGCTTTACCGGCGAAGACCGCGTTTGGCGAAACATCGTCACGATCATTGACGCGCTGCGCGGTGGCTGCGATCTGTTCGACCTGGACGAGCTCCGGCTGGAGTATTCGGACGCGGAGTTCGCCAATCTGCTGATGTGCGGCTTCGTGGACGACTCGTTCTCGGTTTTTCCGTTGTCCATGCTGCAGTGCTGCATGGTGGACAGCTGGGAGCTTTGGAAGGACTTCAAGCCCTTCGTCCAGCGGCCGCTGGGCTGGGCGCCGGTGTGGGTGGGCTACGACCCGAGCCACACGGGTGACAGTGCCGGCCTGGTGGTGCTTGCGCCGCCGGCCAGGCCCGGCGGGCCGCTGCGCGTGCTGCACACCGAGCAGTTCAAGGGCATGGACTTCGAGGCCCAGGCGCAGGCGATCAAAAACATCTGCGAGCGCTACAACGTGGCCGGCATGACGCTTGACACCACGGGTATCGGCCAGGGCGTTTATCAGTTGGTGCAGCAGTTCTACCCTGCGGCGCGCGGCATCAATTACAGCGTCGACAGCAAGACGTTGTTGGTACTCAAGGCGCAGCAGGTTATCAAGGCCGGCCGGCTGGAGTTTGACGCCGGCAACAAGGATTTGGCGGCCAGCTTCATGGCCATCAAACGCGAGCTGACGCCCAGCGGCCGCAGCGTTACGTATGCGGCCGGGCGCAGCCAGGAGACCGGCCACTCAGACTTGGCATGGGCGTGTATGAACGCGCTCAGTCATGAGCCCCTTGAGTCCGGCACCGGCTTGGCCAGCGTGCAGGGCACATCTTTTATTTACGTATCCGATTGACTATGACAAAACGCACACGCCGCGCCGCGGCCCATGCGCCCGCCGCGGCGCCCATCCCATCGCCCGCGCCCGCCGCCCATGCCGCGCCGCCGGCCCAGGCTTTCGGCTTCGAGCTGGGCGAGCCCGAACCCGTCCTGGGCGGGCGGTCAGCGCTTCTGGAATACGCCGAGTGCCTGCAAAACGGCGACTGGTACGAGCCGCCGGTGAGCCTGACCGCGCTTGCGCGGCTGCTGCGCGTGGGCGCGCACCATGAGTCCGCGCTGCGCTTCAAGGTCAACGTCCTGGCCAGCACGTTCATCCCATCGCAGGCACTCAGTGCCGAGACGCTGCGCGCCTTCGCGCTGGATTTTTTGGTGCTTGGCAACGCTTACCTGGAGCGGCGGCGCAACCGCCTGGGCGGTCTGCTGACGCTGCAGCACGCGCTGGGCAAGTACGTGCGCCGCGGCATCGAGCCTGGCCGGTTTTTCTTCGTCACGGATTTGCAAAGCCCCCACGAGTTTGCGCGGCACGATGTGTTCCAACTGCGAGAGCAGGATCTGCACCAGGAAATCTATGGCGTGCCGCCCTACCTGGGCGCGTTGCAGTCGGCGATGCTCAATGAGTCGGCCACGCTTTTCCGCCGGCGCTACTACAACAACGGGAGCC
>JAUCDU010000242.1:0-4510 GCA_034674825.1 Giesbergeria sp. | reverse complement strand
ATTGCGATGCGCTGGCGCTGCTCGCCAGCGGCAGCTTGACGCGGCGCGCTTTTGCCGCAAGCGAGGGCGTCGCACCGCACTTTGCGCGCCGCGCGCTGGCCGCCTTGCCGCCCGGTTCGCCGCCGCCTGCGCGCCTGACGACCACGCTGCGCGCGCCGCTGCAGCGCTTTGCGGTGCAGACGCTGTCGCAGAATTTGCGCGAACTGAGTGGCCGCAACGTGCAGGACGGATCAATCGTCGTGCTCGACAACGCCAGCGGCGAGGTGCTGGCCTGGGTCGGCTCGTCGGGCGAACTCAGCCAGGCGGGCGAAGTCGATGCGGTGCTGGCGCGGCGCCAGCCCGGCTCCACGCTCAAGCCATTCTTGTACGCTCAGGCGCTGGCTGAGCGGCGCTTGACGGCCGCCTCGCTGATCGACGACTCCCCCGCGCACATCGCCACGGCCGGCGGGCTGTACATCCCGCAGAACTACGACCGGCGCTTCAAGGGCTGGGTGTCGGTGCGCACCGCGCTGGCTTCCTCGCTGAACGTCCCCGCAGTGCGCACGCTGGCCATGGTCTCGCCTGATGCGTTTTTTCAGGAGCTGCAGGCGCTCGGCCTGGAGCTGCGCGAGAGCGGCGGCTACTACGGCCTGAGCCTGGCGCTGGGCAGCAGCGAAGTCACGCTGCTGCAACTGGCCAACGCGTTTCGGGCCCTGGGCAATGGCGGGCGCGCGAGCGCGGTGGCTTCGCCTCTGCTGCGGGCCAAAGCGCCGCAGCCCAAATGGATGCGCGTGCTCGACCCGGGCGCCGCCTTCATCGTCGGCGACATCCTGTCCGACGCGAACGCACGCGCCCGCACTTTTGGGCTCGACAGCGTGCTCGCCACGCGCTTCTGGAGTGCCGTCAAGACCGGCACCAGCAAAGACATGCGCGACAACTGGGCGCTGGGCTGGTCCGAGCGCTACACCGTCGGCGTCTGGGTCGGCAATGCAGCGGGCGGCGCCATGCACGAAGTCAGCGGCAGCAGCGGGGCGGCGCCGATCTGGGCCGAGGTGATGGGCTATCTGCATGCGCACGAAGCCAGCCGTGCACCCCGTCCCCCGAAGGGCGTGGTGCAGGCGGGGGTGCGCTTTGGCCCCGATGCTGCTTCAGGCAATCCGCTGGAGGCGCCGCGCAGCGAGTGGTTCTTGCGGGGCACCGAGCAAACGGTGTTTGCTATTGATATTGAAGCTGCTCGCGCTTATGCATCAAGCGCTAGAGGCCAAAAAGGCTTGAAAAATAAAGGTGTGGTGTCTTCGGCACTGCGCATTGCGCAGCCCGCCTCTGGCGCCGTGGTGGCACTGGACCCCGACATCCCTCCTGCCCACCAGCGCCTTCGCTTTGTGGCGACCGGCGCGGCGCCCGGCGACCAGTTGCGCTGGCGGCTCGATGGCAAGCTGGTGGGCCGCACGGCGGCGCACGCCTGGTTACCCTGGCCGGGGCGCCACCATTTGCAACTGCAGGACGCCAGTGGGCGCGTGCTCGATGAAGTGCGCTTCGAGGTGCGCGGAGCCGGCGTGCGCGCTGCTGCTGCTGGCAGGTTGCCGTAGTCGGCAGCAAATCTGTGGGTAGAAATAATAAGATGGGTCTCTGCTCTTCCTGGATGTCGCTTGTGCGCTATTCCGCTTCCCGCCGTCTGGTCTCGCTCGCCCTGCTGGTCGCGCTCGGCATTGGCGCCTTGTTCGGCCAGGCTATTTGGTCCATGCGCAGCACGACCTGGACCAGCGCGGAACGCACCGGAACCAATCTGGCATACACGCTGCAGCAAGCCATAGCGACGCTTCTCAGGAACCTCGATGCGTCCATAGTGGGCTTGGCGAAGGACCTGGAAGACCCGCTGCTCCTGGGGTTGCCGACCGAGCTGCGCAACCGCGTGTTGTTTGACCATTCGCTGCGTGCACAGGGCCTGTCGGCAGTACTGGTGCTGGACGCGCAAGGCCAACGGATGTTTGACTCGACCGGTCTTGAATCGGACGTGGTCGATTTCTCTGATCGCGACTATTTCCACGCGCTCCGGTCGGGGGAGTACCAGGGGCTTTTCATTGGCAAGCCGATTTATTCGCGGCTGACGGGCCAAGGCACCTTGCCTATCAGCCGCGCCTGGTTCAAGCCTGACGGAAGCTTTGGCGGCGTGGTGGCCGGCTCCATTCGGCTGGACCATTTGCAGGCGTTGTTTGCCGCGGTCCAGATAGGGCCCCAGAGCAGCATCAACCTTTATCACACCGATGGCGCCCTGGTTGCGCGTCTGCCGCACCAGGAAGACGATGTGGGGCGCAGCATTGCAGGCTCGGAGAACCTGGCTCGCATCACCTCCACTGCCCGCGGCAGCTTTGCCAACAAGGCGGTGATGGATGGGGTGGAGCGCCTGTATGCGTTCCAGCGGGTGGACGATTCGCCCCTGGTGGTCACCGTCGGGCAATCGGCGGATGAAATTCTCTCCGGTTGGCGTCGCAGTGCGCTGGCGCTGGGTAGCTTTGCCCTGCTGCTGATGCTCGGCTGCGCGGGGCTGGCGGCCTTGTTCGTGCGGGAGTTGCAGCGGCGACGGCAGCTTGCGGGCAAGTTGCAACGGGCCGAACGCGACCTGCACACGATTCTTGACAACCTGCCTTCCATGGTCAGCTACTGGGACAGTGAGCAGCGCAACCGTTTCGTCAATCAGGCGACCAGTGCCATGTTCGGGCGCTCGCCCGAAGCGCTGCGTGGCATGTTGGCGCGGGATTTTCTGGGTGAGAAGGACTACGCGGCGGTCCAGCCCTATCTGGAGCGGTCTCTGCAAGGGCGGGCGCAGCTGTTTGAGCGCAGCCTCACCGACGCCCACGGGCAGCAGCGCTACCTTCAGGTCAGCTATACGCCGGACAGGGGCGGCAGCACCGGGGCGGTGCAGGGCATTTTTGTACAGATGACGGACATCACCGAGCGCAAGCGCATGGAAGATGAGCTGTTCCAGGAAAAGGAGCGCATGCGCCTGACGCTGCAGTCGATTGGCGATGCAGTGCTGTGTACCGATGCGCAAGGCCGCATCACCTACCTCAATCCCGTCGCCCAGAGCATGACCGGCTGGCAGGCGTTTGACGCCACCGGGCGCGATGTGGATGAAGTCGTGCCGCTGTACCTGTCCAATGGCCAGCAGATCGAGCCCAGCCCGCTGCGTGTGGCGCTGAACACGCAAGCTGCTTGCGGCCCCACGCGTGGGGTGGTGCTGCACCGCAGAGATGGTCAGCGCTTTGAGGTGGAAGAGTCGGCCAGTCCCATCATCGACCGCAAGCAGCGGCTGACTGGAGCCGTGATGGTGCTGCACGACGTGACCGAAGCGATGGCCATGGCCGAGCGCATGACGCGCCTGGCACAGTACGACGCCCTCACCGATCTTCCCAACCGCGTGCTCCTGAAGGACCGTGCGAAGAACGCATTGGCGCTGGCGCGTCGCGACGGCAAAGGCCTGGGCGTGATGTACCTTGATCTGGACGGATTCAAGCAAGTCAACGACACCCTGGGCCACGACGCAGGCGACCAGTTGCTGGTGCAGTTTGCGCGCCGTCTGGTGGCCACCATGCGCCAGTCCGACACCGTCTGCCGCCAGGGCGGGGACGAATTCGTGTTGTTGCTCCCCGGGTTGGAGCACCCGCGCCAGGTCAGCGCGGTCGCCAAAAAGGTAATGGCTGTGAGCCTGGAGCCCTTTGTGCTTCACGGTCAGGTACTGCGGGTCAGTCTGAGCGCCGGCCTTGCGATGTTTCCGCAGCATGGCGGCGATTACGAGGAGTTGGCGCGCCATGCCGATGGCGCCATGTACGCCGCCAAACGGGGCGGGCGCATGCAGGTGCGCTGCTACGTCGGCCCGGAGCACGAGCCCGAAATCGTCAGCCCGCCGCAGACTCCGGTGGACCCGATTGCAGAGCTTTGAGTGCTACCGAAAATATAGCTTGATACGCTTGCAAATAAAGCGCTGCAGGCATATTTTTACTTGAAATTTCCGTTGCGCAAGATGCCCGGACGTAAACTTACCCGGGCGCCGCGCAAATAATTGATGGTGCCGCCTGCGCCGTGCGCCTACGATCAGCCGAACCTTGTGTGCCGTGCTGCAAGCGATGGCGCTCTCTGCCGGGCAGCACACCGATAACCTTGCCAGGAGACCAGCGTGCGCGATCTTTCCACCATGACCTGTATCGAAGACCTGCGCTGCGTGTACCAGCGCCGCGTGCCGCGCATGTTCTACGACTATTGCGACTCGGGCTCGTGGACCGAGGGCACCTACCGCGCCAACATCGACGACTTCCAGTCCATCCTGCTGCGCCAGCGCGTGGCGGTGAACATGACGGGTCGCAGCACGCGCAGCACCATGGTCGGGCAGGACGTTGCCATGCCGGTGGCGCTGGCCCCCACGGGGCTGACCGGCATGCAGCATGCCGACGGCGAAATCCTGGCGGCACGCGCAGCGCGCGACTTTGGCGTGCCGTTCACGCTCTCGACCATGAGCATCTGCTCGATCGAAGAC
>JAUCDU010000241.1:0-4528 GCA_034674825.1 Giesbergeria sp. | reverse complement strand
TCGTTGGGATTCATGCTACGGGAACTCATCGTCAGCACACGATCCAGGGCGCGCGCCGTGTTGGAGATCTCTGAAAATGCGCAGGCCAGTTGCCCGGTCGTCCAAGTTGTCGGCTTCATGGCTCAGCCCTCCGCTTTGAGTGAATGCCCGTCGTCCGGGCATTTGGCCGGCGCTTGCCTCGGCGCCTCGCAGGCTTGGCCGCTCAAGACGGTTTCCCACAGGGCCGGAAGCACTTTGAATTCGACGGCCACCCCGTTCAGGCAGCGCGACAAGGCGGAATCCTGGTGCGGGTAGTTCGCCGCCATCATCTGCACCAAGGCGGCCAGGCGAAACCACTGGTGCTCCAGGTCGGGCAGGGTCTGCGGCGGATGTGCGCGCAGGTGCTGAATTTGCTCCAGCGCCATCTCCGTCAGGAGGTCCACAGCGGCCTCTTCCTCATCCAGGCCGCGTTCCGTTACGCACATGCGGGCCAGCAGCCCGTCTATCCAGCGCAAAGAATCTTGAACAGTGGCCAAGCATTGCAGCGCTACGGTTTTTGCAGCGTCCTCGCCAAAGGGGACAACGGTCTGCGGCTTTTTCAGGCAAGGCTTGCGGGCATCGGGCACAGCCGTGCATTCCAGGCGGTGCATGGCTTGGCCGGCTACGGCGCGACGGTCGAAGAAGTCCAGCGCGTGCCAGTCACCGGGCAGCGATCCGTCCCTGTGCGCGCAGGTATCGCAGGCGCTGGCCTGGGCTTTGGTGGACGGGTTCGGGCAAGGCTTCGCCTGCGCTGCCTCGGGGGCAGCGTTGATCTTGGTGCAGCTCATGATTCAGCCCTCCGCCGTCTGCAACGCGGCCATGCGCTTCATGGCGCTGCTGGCGCGCAGGGCCTTGCCGATGGCGCGCGCCAGGGCAGGCTGGTCAAGCTCACCATGCAGCAGCGTGCGCAGCGCGGCGTGCAGACCGTTGACGGCCTGGGCGTGCAGTTGGATGGTGGTGGCCTGGTCGGCCTGGTGGACGGGCGCAATGCGGCCCTGGGATGCGGGGATCATGGTCTTGGCTCCTGGTTGAGACTCAAGGGCCATCGTTTGCGTTTTGACGCGCAGCGGATGGACGGGATGTTCAAAACACGGAACCAGCCGTGCGGGCGTCCTCGCGGACAAGGGGCGCCCTTTCGGGTGGCCCAGCCCCATCCCGTCCAAAACCGTGAAATGTGGGCGCCGCCCACATGTACAGAAATCAAGACGTGATAAGGCCCCGCTTGTCGGTGGGGGCTGCAACCGCTGGTTCAAAGGTGTTTTGAAGCACCGGGCCTTTCGGCTTGCGGGCAGTGTAGCGCAGCTTTGGCGCGTGCAGGTGGCGTTTTTCAGCATTGCGCGCCTCCTTGTCGGGCCAGCGCCAGCAGCTTGGCCTTGGTGCGGCGCTCACGGCTTTTGGCGCGCTGCAGGCTGCGGGCATGCACCGCCAGGCGGGCTATTCGGGCATCGCACAGCGCGCAATCGGAGTGCGGCGCCTGTTCGGCATCGCGCTGCGCGCGCCAAGCCTGCAAGTCCCGGCCCAGGGCCTCCTGGCAGCGCTGCACGGCGCCGGCGGCCTCGGCATAGGCCAGCGCGGCGCGCACCAGTTGACGGGGTGTCTTCATGGCTGCGCCCCCCATGGCTGAGGCAGGCGGCAGCGCCCGGCAGGGGTCAGGCGGTACTGGCCGGGGCGGCAGGGCTTGCCATCGCGGTCGGTGGCGTCAACCTGGCGCGTTTCGATGCAGTCCTGGCCCAGCTTGCCGCGCAGGCGCATCACCACGTCAGGCGAGTTGCTGGCGCCGGCAATGCGGTCGAGGGCTTCTCGGTCGATCCATTCGGAGGCTGTCGCCAGCGCGGCCAGCACGCGCGCCTGCTTGGCCGACAGGGGCAGCGGGCTGTTGCGCGCGGCAGCCGGCGCCATGTATAATGCCGGGACCTTTTTGCTAGAGGTGTTTTGAAGAAGCTCTTGGGGTGCAGGCCTCAAGGGCTTTTTCTTTTGGTGCGCCGGCGTCATGCGGCGGCCTCATTGACTTCCAGGAGGGCGCGCAGGTCGCTCACCTTCCAGGCCAGGCGGCCATTGATGCGAACCGGGCGGATCGGGCCGGATTCGAAGCAGGCCCAGCCCCTCATGGTCTGCGGCTTGACGTTCAGGTGGGGCGCTGCTTCGCGAGTAGGTAGCGCGGCGCGCGTCTCTCTTTCCAGCGGTACGAGTTGGCTTGAATTCGCCATCGTTGTCACCTTTCGGTTTGTTGCGATGGCTTCCGATTGTTCGCATATGCGAAAAAAAAGCGGGCCATCATTGGGCCCGCAATCGCTGGATTTGTTGGTACCGTTTTTCAGGCTCTGAGGTGCGCGGTCACGGTCACGGACTTGTGAAACTCCGCCTGTCTTTCGCCGAAGCGCCATATCCATGCAGGCCCGTGCGCGCTGCGCGAAGTTGGAGACGCCTGCGCGGCCGCCCCCTTCAGGAACAAGGCGCCGCACAGCCCCTCGCCGAAAGCTCCGCCCTTCGTACCGCTGTAGCTGATAAAGAATGCCGCGCTGGCGTCAGCATAGCGCCGGGCCTTTTGCAGGGAGCGTGTCACGTGGCGAATGTCGGTCAGCCCGATGAACGATTCGCAATCGAGGATGATGTTTTTGGCTACGCGCTCGGGTTGTGTGGTAGAGCCTTTCAGGCGTACGCCATGCCGCGCCATGGTGTAGTAGGCGATCAAGATACCCAGGTCCCTCGCGATAGACGGTGGGCGGCCGCGGGGCTTTTTCGCGCCCTCAGCGTCGATGTGAAGGCCCGAAACACTTCCGATGAAGGGCCAGGCGTTGCCTGCGCCAAGAATATGTCCGTGTACCTGATGCTCAGTCTCACCCGGTCGCGCCAGCACGGTCAGCATCCCTTGCGAGCGCTCGCCGTTCGGCCATAGGACACTGAGCCGTTTCGTGAAGGGGTAAACGTCTGTCATTGCACAGCGCGCAATCTGCCTGGTTCGGCCTGGGCGTCGAACTGCACGCCGGCCTGTTCCAACATCCACGCTTCCAGCTTTTCATGGTGCAGGCGCAGCAGGTCTAGCGGCCGGACGCGGTAGTGCTTTTCCGCCGTCGCGCTGGGCTTGTGGCCTTGAATCTGCGCCACCACGCCGGCCGGCAGCTCCAACCACTCGGACAGCGTGCCAAAGCTGCGGCGCAGGCCGTGCAGCGTCAGCCCTTCGATGCCGGCAACGGCGCAAGCATCCGCCAGCCGAAGGTGCGGCCGGCTGATGGGCTGGTCCATGGTGTCGCTGCTGAACACCCATGCATTGCGCCGGGGCAGGCCGGCCAGCAGGTGCCAGACGTAGGGCGTGAGGGGTATTTGCCGCGTGCCATCGCGCCCGCCTTTGCTGGCGTCCTTGTCGCGGATGGTCAGCCCTTTCCACTGGGTGTTCACATCCTCCCAGCGCAGCGCCAGCAGCTCGCCGGGCCGTGCGCCGGTCAGCAGCAGCGCCAGCAGATAGACGCGAACGGCGGGGCTGCGCAAGCCCCGCACGGCGGCAAAAAATGCGGCCAGTTGCTCGCGTAGGAGGGCGTCCTGTTTCGGGCGCGGCTTGCCCAGCGCCTCGCGTGCGCGGCGGTTGCGGGCGGGGTTCTTGTCGGGCAGCAGCGCCGCGTAGTCCGGCCGCTCGCTGCACCAGCTCAGGAAGGCATGAAACAGGTGCAGCCCCAGCCGGGCGCGCGTGGGGCGGGCGCCGGCCTCACCAGCGGCCCATGCCTGCACCAGCTCGCCACTCACGTCGGCCAGGCACAGCGGCGCGAAGTGCGCCAGCGGGCCGGGCTTGGTGGTGCCCGTGCCGCGTTTCTTGGGCACGCCACCGGGCGCCATCATGCCCACGTTGTCCAGTAGGTGCAGCTCGCCCCAGTAGGGGCTGCGCGCCTCGATGTACACGGCCCACGCCTCGCCCACGGTCACGGCGCGAGCCTGCACGGCGGCGGCCTCAGCCGCAGCAGCAGCCGACGCGGCCTCGCGTTCAGCTCGTTCCTGGCGCTCGATCTCGCGCGGGTCGGTGCCTTGCGCCGTCAGGTTGCGCAGGGTGCGTGCGGCCTGCTGGGCTGCTGTGATGGACACGTCCGGCCATTCGCCCAGCGAGCGGGTGATGAGCTTGCCTTTCAGGCGGGTCTCGAACTGCCAGTGCTTGCCGCCAGCCTGGGTCACGCGCAGCCGCAGCCCTCTTGCCTCCGCGTCCTTCAGCAACACGAACCGGCTGCATGGCGGGCATGCTGCGCGCTCCAGCAGCCCATGCGTCAACTTGTGGGCGGCTCGGTAGTCGATTGCTGCTGCTTTGCCTGGCCTTGCCATGGGGTAGCCTCGATTTACAGACTTTTTACAGACTGAAGTGCCGAATTTTCATGTATTCCAATCAACGCTGCGCGGCGATGAATTTGCCTAAGCCGTTGATTTATCAGGATTCTATCTACAACACTCAACGCGGGTAAACCCTATTTCGGGCGGTTTGTGATTCCTGTTGTCGTGGGTTCGAGCCCCATCAGCCACCCCAGGTAAAAAT
>JAUCDU010000240.1:0-4545 GCA_034674825.1 Giesbergeria sp. | reverse complement strand
GCGCGCTGCTGGCGTTGGGGGCGCGCACCCGCGCCGCCGTGAGGGCGGACTCGCGCTCGTCCAGCCCGTTGGCCGCCTTGCCAAACAGCGTGCGGCTGAGCGCGTCAATCCCCACCAGCTCGCCGCGAAACGGCACCAGGTTGAGGTAGGCCTCCAGAATGTGCGCCTTGCTCCAGCGCCGGTCCAGCACCTCAGCCGCCGCCACCTGGCCAATCTTCTGCACCACGCTGCGCCCCCCAGGCCGCTGGCGCAGGTCGGCGCCGCCGGGCGCGTCGATGAGGCCGGCGAGCTGCATGGTGATGGTGCTGGCGCCGCGCGTGCGCTCGTTCCACAGGTTGGCCCAGGCGGCAGCCGTGGCGGCCTGCCAATCAACGCCGCTGTGCGCGTAAAAGCGCTTGTCTTCCGACAGCAGCATGGCACTGCGCAGCGCGGGCGAGATGTCGGCCAGCGGCACCCACTCGCCGCGCCGCACGCTGGCGTCGGTGCGCACGCGCTGCAGCAGCTCGCCTTCGCGGGACAGCACGCTGGTTTCCGACGAATGCCATCCGGCGCGCACGCCAGCGTATGAGGGCAGTGCCTGCGCCGGCAGCGACGCCAAGGCCAGCAGCAGTCCGAAACACTGCGCGACAAAAAAATGTGCTTGCTTACGGGCGGTCATAAACTGCAGACGCGTCTGCCAAAACGCAACGCCAATCGCCTGCCGCCGAAAGCCTTGACCCGCACGGCCATGCCGCTCGAGCGCTTTAAGCCGAAGAGAGGCTTACAAAGGCGCAATGCCGGCAGCGCGCTTTTACATCGGCCCCGCATGGCTGGGCGAGCGGTGCAGCAGTTCGCTGCGCTGGTCGGCGCTGGTGATGCGGTAGCGCTCGTACTGGCGCAGGATGTCCACAATGACTTCTTCTTGCCGCAGGTACTGGATGTCGTAGCCTTCGCGGCCATCGGCAAAGAAGGTGATGGGCTCAAACACATACGGCAGCTTGCCCTCGGGCGCGGCGTCGCGCACCGCAAAAGTGGCGGCAGCGCGGCGCGTCACGCGCACGCCATAGACGAAGTCGCGCAGCTTTGCGTCCGCAATGACAAGGCGCAGCGCCTCGTCCTGCAGCGGGTCGCCCTGCAGGTCCGCGACCACTCCGCGCTGGCCCAGTTCGGCGGCCACGTCGCGCATGGCGGGCACAACGGTTTGGGCGAGGTAGCTGCGCACTTCGGCTTCGGTCGAGTCGTGCACGATCTGCGCCAGACGATGGCGCCAGTGCGCCCCGCTCCAGAAGTTCGTGGCTGGCGCCAGGTCGCGCGTGGAATGCGCCCGGTCGGCCTGCAAGCCGCGCCACAGGCCCCAGCACAGCACCAGCATGATGAGCGCCACCGGCAAGGCCGCCACCAGCGTCATCGCCTGAAGCGCCTTGAGGCCGCCGGCGAGCATCAAGATGGCCGCCGTCACGCCCAGCACTGCCGCCCAGAACAGGCGCTGCCAGACCGGCGAACGCGGGTGGCCGCGCGAGGCGATGGTGTCCACCACAAACGCGCCCGAGTCGGCCGAGGTCACGAAGAACACCGCGATCAGCACAATCGCCAGCCAGGAAACGGCCGTGGACCAGGGCAGCAGCTCGAAGAAGTTGAACAGCAGCGCGTCCACATTGCCCACCGTGGCGCCGAGCACACCTTGCGCGGCGTGGGTGTCGAGCCAGATGGCGCTGTTGCCAAACGTGGTCATCCACAGCAGGTTGAAGGCCGTGGGCACCAGCAACACGCCGACGATGAACTGCCGAATGCTGCGCCCGCGCGAAATGCGTGCAATGAACATGCCGACGAAGGGTGACCAGGAAATCCACCACGCCCAGTACAGAATCGTCCAGCCGCCGAACCAGCCGGCATCCTGCGTGCCTTCGTAGGCAAAGGTGCGCAGCGAGAGCGACACCAACTGCGACACGTAGTTGCCGATGTTCTCACTCAGCGCCTGGAACAGAAACACCGTCGGCCCGGCGATGATGACAAAGCCCAGCAGCAGGAACGATAGCGAGAGATTGAGCTCGCTCAGGCGCCGCACGCCCTTGTCCAGGCCGCTGACGGCGGAAATGCCCGCCAGAGCGACCACCACGACGATGATGCCGACGCGAAACACATCGGTGCTGGTGTCCCAGCCGCCCACCCGCCCCAAACCTGCGGAAAGCTGGAGCGCACCGTAGCCCAGTGTGGTGGCGATGCCGGCAATGGTGCCCACCAGCGCAAACGCATCGACCGCGTGGCCTATGGGCCCGTTGATGCGCTCCTTGAGCAGCGGGTACAGGCCCGAACGCAGGGTGAGCGGCAGGTTGTAGCGAAAGCCGAAATACGCCAACACCAGGCCCATGGTGCCGTAGATCGCCCAGGCATGAAAACCCCAGTGGAAGAACGTCACCTCCAGCGCCTCGCGCGCAGCCGCTGGCGTGCCCGCGATGGTGGTCGGGGGCTTCAAGAAGTGCTGCAGCGGCTCGGCCACGCCGAAATACATCAGGCCGATGCCCATGCCTGCGGCAAACAGCATTGCCGTCCACGAGACGAAATTGAACTCAGGCTCGGAATTGTCGGGCCCGAGCTTGATGTCGCCGTAGCGGCTCGAGGCGATCAGCACCAGAAACACCAGGAACACCGTGACTACCACGGTGTAGAACCAGTCGAAATGGCCCACCACCCAGGCTTGGGCACCCGAGAAAAGGCCGACAGCCCGCTCAGGTTGCAAGGTGCAAAACACCAGCAGCGCGCCCAGCACGGCGAGCGCCGGGAGCACCACCGGCGCGGCCAGCGTCATGCGCGGGGTCGGCTCGGCCGCCGGCAGAGGGCCGGTGGCTTCGGCAGGGGGCAAGGCCATGCCACCTTCTTTGGCTAGCGATTCGTCGGTCTGGGGAGCGGACATAAAGTCTCCTGGAAAGTCTGCACATCATGACGGCGCCAAGCCCCGGCAGCCAAGCAGCCCAGGGGATGGGAGGACAGTGTGCGCGCTCTTGTCTGTTGCGCCACCCACTGCAGGTCTAAAAATATGGCACAAATCTGGCTCTAGCGCTTACCAGTTAAGCGCATCAGGCTCATTTTTCAGTAGCATTCTGTTGAGATGGCCCCTGCACCACTTTCACCGGCGCATTGGGCGATTCGCCAAACATCTCAGGCGCGTACAGCGCCTCGACGCGCGTTGGTGGCAACGCGAAGCTGCCCGCGTTGTTCAAGCGAATCGTGTACTGCAGCTTCACCTTGCCTTCGGGCAGGTATTCGTAGTAGCTGCGGAAGGCCTCAAAGCTGCGCTCCTCGAACGCCAGCCAGCCGTTGCCCGAGCGCTTTTCGCCTTGGGTGGCAATCTCGGAGTCGCGCCCCAGGCCGCTGCCCAAAATGGTCGCGCCGCCCGGAATCGGATCTGTGATCGCCACCCAGGTCATGTCGGCGCTGGCGTCCACTTCCAGCGTGACACGCAGCACGTCGCCGCGCGAATACTGGCCAGCCGGCAGGTTCTTGTCGGCCTGCTCCACCGGCGCCACCGTGCGGCGAATGCGGTAGCCGGCGTCCAGCGGCGCAGTGCGTGGCACGGCGGCGAGCGACTGCACCGTGAGCCAGGGCTTGCCGCTGCCCTGGTGCGTCACCGCCAGGCTCTGGCCTGCAGCTTTCGGCCAGGGCAGGAACATGGTGTTGCCGCTCAGCATGCCGGGGGCCGATGGCGCGCCAAAGACACTGGCTTCGTGCGGCGCGCCGGCAGCATCGGTGGATTTGCGCCGCGTGACCTTGCTCCAGTCCACCTGGGCCGACTCGCTGCCCAAAGTCGCCTGCGTGCTGCCCGCGACCGGCGTGCGCTCGAACCTGGCGGAGAAGCTGCGCAGCGCCAACGCGCCCCACAGGTTGGCCGTGGTGGTGCGCCAGGCGCCGCCTTGCTGGCGCGCAATGAAGCCGGTGACCAGACGCGGCATTTCACTCTCCCATGCCGGGTCGTCCATCACGGCGAGCAACAGGCGCGCGGCGTTCACGTCGCTGCTTTGCATCAGCCACCACCAGTCGTCCTGCCGCTCGGTGCTGAATGCGACGCGCGTGCCCTGGTAGTTCAGGCGGCTGTGCAGAATTTGCTCGGCCTCTTGCAGGCGCGCAGCCTGGTTGGCAATGCCCGGCACGCGGCGCAATATGCGCAGCCAGTCAATGACCGCGTGCGTGGGCCACTGGTTGGGGGCAATCGTGATGCTTGAGAGCATGCGCGCCTGCGCCTTGCCGCTGCGCGACAGCGCCTCGATGGCGGCGAGCTTGCGCATCGGCAAATCCTCGCGCGGACTCCAGAACTTGCGCGTGATCTTGCCCTCGACAAAGGCCACCAGCGCCTGCTCCATGGGCGCGCGCACGGCGTCGGGCAGGCCCATGCTGGGGTCGAGCTTGGCGGCTTCGTCGGCGGCGGAGATCAGGAAGGCGGTGAGTGTGTCGCTGCCCCGGCGCGTTTCGCCAGCGCGCGGCGGGAAGTAGTTCGCCAGGCCATCTTCATCGAGGTAGGTCGGCACGCGCGCCATCAGCGCGCGCCAGGCCGCCGCATCGTCCATGCCAATG
>JAUCDU010000239.1:0-4574 GCA_034674825.1 Giesbergeria sp. | reverse complement strand
CATCGGGGCCACGGACATTCTGTGCATGCTAAGTTGTTGATTTATAAGGTTTTTTGACACTCAGAAAATCTCTAAAAATGGCCGTGTGCAAATAAAGTGCACACAGAGTGCACACGGCGTGCATGAAAAGTGCAAAATTCGGGCATCAAACATTGCACACGAATGCACACACATGGCCTCATTTTCTCAGTTAGCGTCGGGCAAGTGGCGCGCCCAAGTAAGACGGGCGGGAATGTACCGCGCCGCCACCTTCGCCACCAAGCGCGAAGCCAAGGATTGGGCAATCCAAATTGAAGCGCAGGCGAACCACATCGCCGCTGGTGGCTTTGCCCCTGTGCCCAAGGGCGCGACCCTTGCCGACCTGATCGACAAATACATAGAAACCGGCGCAAAAGTGCTGGCCAGAACTAAAGGTGCATCGCTGGCAATGCTCAGGCGCGAGCTGGGCAAGGTCAAGCTATCCAACCTTAACGCCGTGGTGCTCCGGGACTTTGTAGACCGTCGCCAGGATGACGGGGCAGGGGGGGTGACTATTGCGGCTGACTTGTCGTATCTGTCTGCCGTGCTCAAGTGGGGCCGTCATGCGCGTCAACTTGACATTCCCGAGCGGCTGGCCTTGGACGCCCGGGCGGGCCTCAAGCATCGGGGGCTGAACACCCGAGGGCAGGAACGCGAGCGCGAACCTACAGACGACGAACTGCGCCGCATCTATGGCTATTGGGCAAGCATGACGCGGCAAAAGATACCCATGCAGACCCTGTGCGAGTTTGCACTGGCAACCGGCATGCGCCAGGGCGAAATCACGCGCCTGGAAATCGAGGACATCAACCGGGAAGCCAGAACCGTGGTGATACGCGACCGCAAAGACCCGCGCAACAAGCAAGGCAACCACCAGACGGTGCCGCTACTGCCGGACGCCTGGGCCATCGTGGAACCCATCATTGCAGAGCGGAAAACGGGGTTCCTGTTCCCGTATGACGGGCGCAGCGTGTCGGCATCGTTCACCCGTGCCTGCACTGCGCTGGGCATCGAGGACTTGCACTTCCACGACCTGCGCCACCGCGCCGCCGCTCAGTTTTTCCGCATGGGCCTGGGCATCCCGCAGGTTGCGCTACTGACGGGGCACAAGACGTGGGCCATGCTGCGCCGGTATACGTCAATCAAGCCGCAGGACGTGCACGACGCACTAAAAGGCAAATAATCGTTTTCGCCAGCCCTAGGCTGATCCCCGAAAACCCGTTCCCCTGCGGGCTGGGCTGGCAACTTTTCAGGGGGCGAGAGGGAACGCGATGGCCACCAAAAGACTGCATTTTGAAGCGCCCAAATTGGACGATATTGATGCTGACCTATTACCGCTTGCAAAAAAATTAATCTATGTACAAAGCAAGGCGCTTATTGTTTATGCAAACGCACTTCGCATATGGGGCGTGACATATGCTGAATTTAAGAAAAAACCATATGAACTGCTGAACGCTTTTCATCATGGCTATCGGCAAATTCCCAAGGACGCCGAAGAGACGCCAGAGATGCCGACACTAAAAATGGAGGTGGAGGTTTTGAAGGTGCTTTTTTGTGCTCAGTCGGAAATACATAAGGCATTCGAGAAGCTGAGGCAGCGCGACATTACAGAAGCCGCTTTTTTGATGGCAAGCGGGAGTGCGTGGGTGGGCCAGTTAATGGTGTACGAAGATTTGTACGATCGCGACATCCTTTTGTCCCTTCGAGCAGTTAGCCGGGCTAGAGAAGGTGCCCAGAGGGGTGGTCTTGCCAGTGCGCAGACAAGGCGAAACCAAGCGAAAATTCCCGAGCCTTCTATCCTTCGCCGGGAGAGAGACGAAGTAATTGAGAAAGGCAAACCGCAAAGAGAGATCGCCGCGATGCTTGCCAAAAGATATCTATGCACACCAGACCACATTCGTAAAACGCTGAAACGCGACTGAACCGCCTTCAGTACGATTGTGAACGCACTTCGGTGCGATACGGAAGCTACCTCGAATCGAATCGGCTAAATATCTTCCACCCATCGCAATAACTGGCGCATAAGCCGGAAAGGATGGGTAAATGACAGCTACAGCTATTCAAGAAACAGAGCGCGTTCGCCATATGGCCGAGCGCCTGGATTGTTTCATCGAGGAAGATTTCCAGAGCCTTGCGGGCGCTACAGCTAAAACTGTAGAGGCATGGCGCAAGCGCGGCACCGGCCCCGCATACATCCTGCTTGGTAATCGCTACCTGTACCCGTGCAAGGCGGTGGCGAAGTATCTGGAGGGCATTACCCGCGAGCGCAACAGCGTGGCCGCAAAGGAGTCGCTGTAATGGTGGGCGCGAGCGTGCCCGGCCTAAACGAAGCCAACATCCCGCCCCAGCACCTCGAAGCCGCCCGCGCATGGTTCCAGCGGCAAATGGATCGCTGCGCAGCCAAGCACGGCGACAACTGGCCAGAGCACCGGGACTGGCTGGCGGAATACTTCAACGAGGAACTGCGCGAGCACCTCGAAAAGAAGGGAGCACGCCATGGGCTTTGATCGCCGCAACCTACCCGATCCCATCACCTACTTCGAGGGCGTGGGCCTCAAGCTGACCGGACGCGGTAAGTGGCGCACCACCGAGTGCAAATTCCATGGCGGCAGTGATTCCATGCGGGTCAACACGGACAGCGGTGCATTCGCGTGCATGGCTGGCTGTGGTGCCCGTGGTGGCGATGTGCTGGCCTACGAAATGGCGCAGCATGGCCTGGAGTTCGTAGAAGCCGCCAAGGCCTTGGGCGCATGGGTTGACGACGGACGCCCCGCCACCCAGCACAAGCCCACGCCACTATCACCCCGCCAGGCGCTGGAGGTGCTGGCAGTGGAAGCCACGCTGGTGGCCATCGCCGCCGGAAACGTGGCGCACGGTGTTGTGCTGGGTGAAGTTGACCGCAAGCGCGTATTGCAGAGCGCAGGCCGCATCAATCGCATTGTGGAGGTCTTCCAATGAACCCACGCTACAACGACTTGACCGACGCCCTGGATGCGGACATTGACGCGCAGCCGCGCTTTATGAGGGACAGCGTGGTGCTTACTTGCGGTGCCGACATGACGCCGCAGCCGGTGCGCTGGCTGTGGAATCACTGGCTGGCGCTGGGCAAGCTGCACATCCTTGCTGGTGCGCCTGGGCAGGGAAAAACCACCATCGCGCTGGCCATGGCGGCAACCATCACCATCGGCGGACGATGGCCCGACGGATCGCGTTGCGCGCCCGGCAACGTCCTGATCTGGAGCGGCGAAGATGATCCCGCCGATACGTTGGTGCCGCGCCTCATGGCGGCTGGTGCTGATCGTGCCCGGTGCTACTTCATCGAGGGCGCACGCCGTGACGGCGAAGTAGTGCCATTCGACCCGGCCCGCGACCTGGGGCAACTGCTGGAGGCAATCGAAAAAATCGGCGGCATCAATCTGCTGGTGATCGACCCCGTGGTGAGTGCCGTCACCGGCGACAGCCACAAGAACACCGAGGTTCGACGTGCTTTGCAGCCGCTGGTGGATTTAGCCGCATCGTGTGACTGTGCCGTGCTGGGCATAACGCACTTTGCCAAAGGTGGCCAGGGCACCGACCCAGCGCAGCGTGTGGTGGGCAGCGTGGCCTTTACTGCCGTGGCCCGCGTGGTCATGGTGGCAGCGAAGGTGAAAGGCGATGAGGAAGGCCAGGACGCCCGCATATTGGCCCGCAGCAAAAGCAACATCGGCCCGGACGATGGCGGGTTTCAGTATTTCCTCGAACAGTCCGAACCGCTGCCAGGCATTCAGGCATCGCGCATTGCATGGGGCAAGGCTGTGGAAGGCACGGCACGCGAGCTGCTGACCGATCCAGACGATGCACCGCAGGACGACAACAGCGACGCGGTGGAGATGCTGCGCGCCGAACTGGACAGCGTCCTATGGACAAGCTGCGACGAGGCCGCAAAGCCGCTCAAGGCCGCAGGCTTCACCAAGAAGCAAATATGGGCAGCGTCCAAAAAGGTGGGCGTCATGCGAAAAAAGGATGGCATGAAAGGCGGGTGGAGGTGGCGCCTTCGCAATGCCCCCGAAGTGGCTTTCACGATGATTTCGCCCGAAGATTCCGCCGAAGATTCCGAAGATTCCTATTTTGGAAACGTGGAACCTTCGGAATCTTCGGGAGCCTTGGAATCTTCGGTGACGGAGGTTTTATGACACCCGAAGCCATCCTTGCCGACTTGATCCAGTGCGGCATTGAACCCAGCGTGACGCCCGACAAAACCGGCATCGTTGTACCAGCCGGGAAGCTGACGGAAGCGCAGCGCGCCGCCGTGTTGGGGCACAAGAAAGAACTGATCGCCTACCTGGTGGAATCAAGCCGCATCACAGCCCGCCTGCTGGAAGCCGCCATGCGCCGCTGTGACCAGTTCAACGACAGCGACAAGGCGCGCCAGGACATGCGAGAGCAGATTCTGGAGACCCCGCCGCACTTGCGCCAGGACTTGCTAGACCACTTTCTAGGAAAACCTACCTGACCACCAAGCCCGCCCCGAGCGGGTTTTTTTTCGCCTACACGCTATTGCCATTGACAAAAGAATA
>JAUCDU010000238.1:0-4574 GCA_034674825.1 Giesbergeria sp. | reverse complement strand
TGGCACGCTTTGGCGGCGATGAGTTCGTCATCCTGCTCGATGGCCTGCACCGTGACATGGACCAGGCGGCCCGGCAGGCCGAGGTCATTGCGCGCAAATTGCTCTCGGCCCTGAACCAGTCTTTCGAGCTGGCGGGCCAGAAGCACTACAGCACGCCCAGCATCGGCCTGACGCTGTTTGGCCAGGAGCGCCTGAGCGTGGACGAGCTTTTGAAGCGCGCCGATCTGGCGATGTATGAGTCCAAGGCCGCAGGCCGCAACACCCACCGCTTTTTCGACCCGGGCATGCAGCAGGCGCTGCACGAGCGCTCCAGCCTGGAGGCCGATCTGCGCCAGGGCCTGGCGGCTGGCGAATTCTTTGTGCACTACCAGCCGGTGGTCGACCACAAGGGCCGCGTCATGGGTGTCGAGGCGCTGGCCCGCTGGAGTCACCCAGTGCGCGGCGCCATCGGCCCGTTCGAGTTCATTCCGCTGGCCGAGCAGACGGGTTTGATCCTGCCTTTGGGCGAACTGGTGATGCGCAGCGCCTGCGAGCAACTGGTGCGTTGGGCCAAAAGAGCGCAAACCGCGCACCTGAGCATTGCCGTCAACGTCAGCGCCCGGCAGTTTCGCCAGGTGGATTTCGCTGAACAGGTGCTGCAAACACTCCGTGAGACGGGTGCCAATCCGTGCCGGCTCAAGCTTGAACTGACCGAGAGCCTGCTGCTGGGCGATATCGAAGAGACGATTGCCCGCATGGTGCAGCTCAAGCGCGAGGGCGTGGGCTTTGCGCTGGACGATTTCGGGACTGGCTACTCCAGCCTGAGCTACCTGAAACGCCTGCCGCTGGACCAGGTCAAGATCGACCAGGGCTTTGTGCGCGATGTGCTGACCGACCCGAACGATGCGGCCATCGTGCGAAGCATTCTGGCGCTGGCGCAAAGCCTCGATCTCGAGGTCGTCGCCGAAGGGGTGGAGACGGCAGGGCAACTGGAGTTTTTGCGCCTGCACGGCTGCGAGCAGTTTCAAGGCTATTTGTTTGGCCGCCCCGGGCCGGCCGCGGATATTGAGGCCGGTTAGCCGGGTCGAAGCACCGGCCGCAGCAATGGATTACACCCCGCGGGCGTCTTCCGGCGTGCTGGGCACATCGTCGCTTGCCATGGCATCCGACAGCTCCTGCGCCGCCTGGCGCACCGCAGCCTTATCGCCCGCGCCGGCGAACTTGCTGTACTTGCCCAAAATCTGCACCAACTGACCGTAGATGCGCGGCGTGCCGGCCAGGCATTCGCGCTGCTCCATGAAGTCCGATTCGCCGGTGAAGTTGCCGATCAGGCCGCCGGCCTCGGTCACCAGGAGCGAGCCCGCCGCGACGTCCCAGATCGACAGGCCGGTTTCAAAAAACCCTTCGGTGTAGCCGGCGGCTACATAGGCCAGGTCCAGCGCGGCGGAGCCGGGGCGGCGCAGGCCTGCGGTGCGCTGCATGACGTCGCCCATCATGTTCAGATAGTTTTTGAAGTTGTCGCCGGGCCGAAACGGAAAGCCTGTGGACAGGAGTGACTCTTTGAGCTGGGTGCGCTTGGAGACGCGAATGCGCCGCTCGTTTTGAAAGGCGCCGCGCCCCTTGGTGGCCGTGAACAGGTCGTTGCGGCTGGGGTCGTAGATAACCGCTTGCTCGACCTTGCCGCGCACGGCGAGAGCAATGCTGACGCAATAGACCGGAAAGCCGTGAATGAAGTTGGTCGTGCCGTCCAGCGGATCGATGATCCAGACGTATTCCGAATCTTTCGCGCCATGCTCGCTGCCCGATTCTTCGGCAATGATGCCGTGCCCCGGGTAGGCCGTCAGCAGCGTTTCAATGATGGTGCGCTCACTGGCGTGGTCGACTTCGGTGACGAAGTCGTTGATCTGCTTTTGCGAGATGCGCACCGACTCCACGTCGAGCGCTGCGCGGTTGATGATGGCGCCGGCGGCGCGTGCGGCCTTGATGGCCACGTTGAGCATGGGGTGCAGGTTGGGGGACGACATGAAATTTTTAGGCAGTTGGGCGCGACGCCAAAGCGGCGGGGCGCACAGGGTGCAGGAACAGGAAATCGCCGGCCGGCGATGCGGGCAGCGACAATAAGCCCTTGATTTTACGCGTCCGGCCCTTGGCCCGTGCGCGAGCCGCTCGCGACCGTCACATGAAAACCCGCTTTATCCTGATTAACACCAGCCACGCTGGCAATGTGGGCGCCACGGCCCGTGCCATGAAAACCATGGGTTTTGACGACCTGGTGCTGGTCGCGCCGCGCTGGCCCAACGTGTTGCGGCGCGAGGAAACCATACAGCGCGCCAGCGGCGCCCTCGATGTGTTGCGCAACGCACGCATCGTCGCCACGCTGGACGAAGCGCTCGATGGCGTGAGCCACCTGTGCGCCACCGCCATGACACCGCGCGATTTCGGGCCGCCTACGCGGGCACCGCGGGCGCACTTCGAGTTGCTATTGAAAAGTGAGCTATCAGCGCTTACTGGATGTGCGCTAGAGGCTGAAAAGGCTTCAAATTTTGCGCCGGACGTCCCCACCCACGCCGCGCCCAGCGCCCAGGCGGGTATTGCGTTCCTGTTTGGCTGCGAGCGCTTTGGCATGAGCAACGAAGACGTGTACCGCTGCCACGTAGCGCTGTCGATTCCCACCAACCCGCAGTTCAGCTCGTTGAACCTGGCCGCAGCCGTGCAGCTCATTGCGTACGAATGGCGCCAGGCCCTGGGTAGCTACCCGGTGCACAGCAGCACGCCGCAGGCACGGCAGGCCGACGCGCAGCAGCTGGCCGGCATGCTGGCGCACTGGGAGCAGGCGCTGGCCGCCATCGGTTTTCTCGATCCGGCGGCGCCCAAGAAGCTGATGCCGCGCCTGAACCAGATGTTCAACCGCGCCCAGCCCACGGCGGAGGAAATCCACATCCTGCGCGGCGTTGCCAAGGCCATGCTGCAGGCAGCCGCGACCGACACCAAGCCGTAGCGGCGCACATGGGCAGGACCTAGTTGCTGCGCGGCTTGATCATCCCCGACTCGTCGGAGAAGATCACTTCGACGCGGCGGTTGCGCTGCCGGCCTTCGGCGCTGGCATTGCTGGCAACCGGGTAGGCCTTGCCCAGACCGCTCACCTGCACACGGCTGGGTGCAATGCCGCGCTCTGCCAACGCGCGCTGCACCGCTTCAGCACGGCGCAGGGAGAGGTCGCGGTTGTAGGCATCGCTGCCCACGCTGTCGGTATGGCCCTCGATCAGGATCTTCTGCTCGGGGTTGGTCTCAAGGAAGCGGGCGAGTTGCTCCACCGTGCGCAGCGCGCCGGGCTTGAGCGTGGCGCGGTCGGTGTCGAACAGCACGTCGCCCAGCGTCAGCACCATGCCGCGATCGGTCTGCTTGGCCTGCAGTTCGGCCAGTTGGGCGGCCAGTGTGCTGGCGCGACTGTTGGCCGCCGATGCCTGCTGCTGCGCGGCTTGCGCTGCGGCCAGGCGCTGCTCGGCCAGGCTGCGCGATTGTTCTGCCGCGGCGCGCGCGCGCTCGGCGGCGTCGCGCTCTGCCTCGGCCTCGCGGGTGCGGGCGGTGATCAGGATGCGGTCACGCGTGGCTTGCGCCTGGGCAATCGCCTCATCGGACTGGGCGATGCGACCAGCCTGCAGGGCAACCTCGGTGCGTTGGCGCGCAAGGTAGGCGTAGTGGTCGATTTTTGCCATATCTTCGCCATCGCGCGCTGCTGCATCGGCTTTCTGCAGGGCTTGCTGCGCCGCGCGCAGCTCAATCGGGGCACTGCGCACGACATGGGCGTCGGCGGCAGCAGTCTCGTAGGCGCGCCGCGCCTCAGACAACTGTGCGTTGCTGACCGGTCCGGACGCGCAGGCGGCCAATACGCCAACCAGCGCGAGGGCCGCAGCAGTGCGGGCAGGGCGAAAAATGTTCTTGTTCATAAGGGTGTCCTGTTCATTCGAATGCAAATCGGGAAAAAAAAGGCCGGGCTGGAGCGCTACGTGGCTGCGCTCAGCGCTTGCGCAGGGCTTCTTGCTCAAGCGCAGCGTTGGCACGGCGCAGTTCTTCTGCCGCGCGGGCCGACTTGGCAGCGCGCGACTTGCGTTCGGCGACATCGGCATCGGCCGCCGCCTCTTCCGCCAGGCGGCGACTTTCGGTGAAGCGCTCATCGCGCGCCGCTGCCTGCGCCTTGCTCAGCTTGTCGCGCGCCGCCAGCATTTCTACCGGCGCCAGTTGCAGCGCACCGACACTTTCGGCCTGAGAAATCGAGGCTTGCGCGGTGGTCAACTCGGCCACCGGGCTGGTGCCTTTGCTGGCGCACGCGCCGAGCAACAAGACTGAGAAGACGACGGAAAGCGCCGAGAGAGCGCGTTTTGAGGTGTGGAATTGGTTCATGGCGATAGGTGGGTGAAAGGGTTTTAAAAATGGGTGGCTGGCTGGCGGCCAGGGCGCCTGCTCCGTCTGCCAGCATCGGGCGCGCAGTGCCGTATGTCTGACACGCAACGCCGGACCGCTGGTTGTCAATGGCTCAACATGCCGGGCGAAACGCCTAGTACCCATTGCAGCAGGCGTATGCCAGCACCGCCGTA
>JAUCDU010000237.1:0-4584 GCA_034674825.1 Giesbergeria sp. | reverse complement strand
TCGTATTGGGTGATCCAGCCGTCGCCCGTGCCGAAATAGACAAACCGTCCGTCGGGCGTGAACGCCGGCTCGCCCTGCAAGGCGCCGCGACCAGGAAAGCGGTGAACCACTTCGAAGCGATCGCCATCGAGCAAGGAAACGTGGTCGTCGCCCGCTTCGACCACCACGAAAAGGTTCATGGGGTCGGCCTGCCACCGGGGCTTGGCCGGAAGACTCTTCGCTCCGGGCGTCTCGACGCGCGAAGCGCGGATGTCGGCGTCGCTCCAGGTGGTGCCTGACCGCGGTTCCGCCGAGCCCGAATCCATAGCGGCGGGCCGGGAAGCCTGCGCCCAAGCCTGGCCCATACCAAGGGCGCTGAGGGCGAGCAACGTGCAGGAGAGCCCATGACGCAGGATTCGCTTCATGCGGTGCATGGCGACCACAGGCTTTGCTGGCTTGGGAACAAAGGGCTCGACATGCGCCAATAATCAAGGCGATCAAGGGATTCCCACTTGATGCTGGTCATGGGTGGCCACACCGGTTTTTTTATCAAGCGCAGCATGGATGCAGTAGAAGTGAAGATCAATGGTTTGCCTGACAGCGCCAACCCGCAAAACTGGGGCCACGTCACGCTCGTGGGCGCCGGCCCAGGGGATGCGGAATTGCTCACGCTCAAAGCGGCGCGGGTCCTTGCGAGTGCGCAACTGGTACTCTACGACCGCCTGGTGTCCGAGGCCGTGCTTGCCCACGTCGCACCCGGTGCCGAGCGTATTTTCGTCGGCAAGCAAAGCCGCAGCCACACTCTGCCCCAGGAAGACATCATCGAACTGATGGTGCGGCTGGCGCGCCAGGGGCGCTCGCTGGTGCGCCTCAAGGGGGGCGATCCCTTCATCTTCGGCCGCGGTGGCGAAGAGGCCGAGGGCCTGGCTGCGGCCGGCATCGCCTGCGAAACCATTCCGGGCATCAGCGCGGCGCAGGGCGCGGCCGCTGCCACGGGCATTCCACTCACGCACCGGGATCATGCTGGCATGCTGGTCTTTGCCACCGGACACCTGCAGGGGGCGCAGGAAGACCGCGTGGTGCAGCTCGATTGGGATGCGCTCGCGCGGCCCGGTCAGACGGTGGTGATTTACATGGGCGTGGGGACGCTGCCGATGGTGTGCGAGCAGCTTGTCGCCCACGGCCTGCCGGAGACGACACCGGCGGCGCTCGTCGAGCGTGCCACGCTGCCCGAGCAGCGCTGCATCGTCGCAACCGTGGCCACACTGCCGGCGCTGGGCGTGCTGCATGGCGTGAAGCCGCCCGCCGTGATCATCATTGGCGAGGCGGTCGGGCGCCAGGTCGTGCCGCCCGGCGGCGCCGGCAGGGTGTCATCGGATTTCTAAATCCACCGATGACTTTGTCGGCCCAGCTTCGCCAGTACGCCTGTACTGTCTGCGCTTGGCCTTCGCGTACGCGATGGATCGAGAAACCGAATCAGGGCCTGCGCTGTGAAGCCTGTGCGGGTTGGGCGGACGTGTCCCCGGCGACGCCCCAGTGGTGCGACGCCACATAGGCGAGCAAAAACTCCCTGAAGCTCTGCGCCGCCGGCGACAACGTAGCGGCGCTGCGCTGGTACACCAGAAACTTGCGCAGCACCTGGGGCTCGTGCAACGGGGCGAGCCGCAGCTGGTACAGACGCACCAGTGAGCTGGCATAGGGCAGGCACGCCGTGATCCCCAGACCGGCGCTGACCATGCTCAGCGCGGTGGTCATGAAAGTCACTTCGTTGCTGGGGTTCAGCGTGATCTCGCGCAAGGCCCCATGCAGGTCGAGCGACAGCCGCTCGGCAAACTGGCCCTGCAAGGCAATGAAAGGGTGGGCAATGGCGTCGCTCCAGCAGATGCGTGGCAGATCGGCCAGCGGGTGGTCCTTCGGGAACACCACCATGAAGGGCATTTCAAACAAGGTCTCACCCGCCATGTCGCTGCCCATGCCGCGCTCGGGGCCGATACCAAAATCGGCTTCCCCCGCAGCGACGCGCGCGAGCACGCCATCGACCGCGCAGTCCGACAGGCGCACCTGCACGCCGGGGTGCTCGCGCCGGTAGGCGGCAATCACCTCGGGCATCAGCGTGCACGCCATGAGCTGCGGCGCAGCCACGCGTACCACGCCGCGCCGCAGGGCCTTGAGGTCGTCAATGCCGCCCAGTACGCCGTCCAGGTCTTGCAGGATTTTGTCGATCAGGGGCACAAAGCCCCGGCCCGCTTCCGTCAGGCCAATGCTGCGCGTGCTGCGCTCGACCAGGCGCACGCCCAGGCTTTGCTCCAGTTCCTTGATCAGGCTGCTGAGCGCCGATTGCGTCACGTGCAGGGAGACTGCGGCCTGCGTAAAGCTCCCGGTGCGCACCAGTGCCACCAGCGCGCGCAATTGCCGCAGGCTGACATTCATTAAATTTCCTTGTGAATGCAGAAAAATAAAGCGTTTGAATCATAGATCGAAGCAGTCTTTAATTCAATGCATCGCAAGGCGGTCCAAGCAGCCTGCGATCCGCCCCGCAGCGCGCAGTGTCCGTGTTGCCGCAGCGGCGGATTTTGGTTCAGGCACTGGTTCACCCGACTGGAGACAACGCATGAAGATCAAAAAATTTCACCATGTAGCCTATCGCTGCATCAACGCCAAGGAAACCGTGGAGTGGTACGGCAAGTACCTGAACATGGATTTCATCCTGGCGATTGCCGAAGACGAAGTGCCTTCCACCAAGGACCCCGACCCCTACATGCACATCTTCCTGGACGCGGGCAACGGCAACATCCTGGCCTTCTTTGAATTGCCCTCCAAGCCACCCATGGACCGCGACCGCAACACCCCGACGTGGACGCAGCACCTGGCCATGGAAGTGGGCAGCATGGAAGAGATGATGGAAGCCAAGGCGCGCATGGAAGCCGATGGCATCGAAGTGCTTGGTCCCACGGACCACACCATCTTCAAATCCATCTACTTCCGCGACCCCAGCGGCCACCGCCTCGAACTGGCTGTCAACACGGGCACGCCCGCGATGATGAAGCAACTCGACGACGTCAAATGGGACATGATCAACGAGTGGGATCGCACCAAGAAGGCACCCAAGCACGCTGCCTGGATGCACGACGGCAAGGGGTTTCCCGCCGCTTGAGCGCGCCTGCCAGCTGACAGGTCGTTAATCCAGCCCGCCGCGTGCGGGCTGCACCTAAGGGGAATCCATGGGAAATCGCTGGGGACGCGCCTGCGTGCGTGCGCTGGAGATCGTCATCGTCGCCTGCCTGGCAGTGATGGCGGTGCTGGTGTTTGGCAACGTCGTGCTGCGCTACGCGTTCGACTCGGGCATTGCGGTGTCCGAAGAGCTCTCGCGCCTGCTCTTTGTCTGGCTGATTTTTCTTGGTGCCATTTTGGCGTCGGTGCAGCGCGCGCACATCGGGTTTGACGCGCTGGTCGAGCGCCTGCCGCTGGCGGGACGCAAGGTCCTGGTGGTGCTCACCGGCGCTCTGATGCTCTGGGCCTGCGGCATGTTTCTGGTCGGCGGCTGGAAGCAGACCGAAATCAACCTCGGCAACAGCTACCCGGTATTGGGCATTTCCTATGGCTGGTTGTATGGCGTGGCGCTGGTGTTTGGCGCCGGCATGACGCTGGCCATTGCGCACAACATCTGGCGCGCGCTGCGCGATACCGAGGGGCCAGGGCTGACCAAGGACCTGGGCGACCGCATTCTCGAGAAAATGCCTGAAGTGGCGTCCACCGAGCAGTCCGGAGATCCGAAGTGACCGCCTTTATCTTCCTGGCCGTGCTGCTGGCGCTGATCGCGCTGGGCATGCCGATTGCCTTTGCGCTGCTGTTCTCCGGCGTTGCCGTCATGTTCCAGATGGGACAGTTCGACTCGCAGATCGTCGTGCAGAACGCCATTGGCGGCGCCGACAACTTCGTGCTCATGGCCGTGCCCTTCTTCATCCTGGCGGGCGAATTCATGAATGCGGGCGGCCTCTCGCGGCGCATTGTGGAAATGGCGGGCGCCTTTGTCGGCCATTTGCGGGGCGGCCTGGGCTACGTGGCAATTTTTGCCGCCATCCTGCTCGCCAGTCTCTCCGGTTCGGCGGTGGCTGACACGGCGGCGCTTGCTGCCATTTTGGTACCCATGATGCGCCAGGCCGGCTACGACCCGGCGCGCGCTTGCGGTTTGATGGCGGCGGGCGGCATCATCGCGCCAGTCATTCCGCCGTCGATTGGTTTCCTGCTGTTCGGCGTGGTCGCCAACGTGTCCATCACCAAGCTGTTCCTGGCCGGCATTGCGCCCGGCGTCATGATGGGCGGCGCGCTCGTCATCGCCTGGTGGCTGGTGTCGCGCCGCACCAGTGCGCAGGTGTCGCCGCGCAAACCCTGGAGCGCGCGCCTCGCGCTGCTGGGCAAGGGCTTTTGGGCGCTGATGATGCCGGTCATCATTGTCGGCGGCCTGAAATTTGGCATTTTCACGCCCACCGAAGCGGCAGTGGTCGCAGCGGCGTACGCGATGTTTGTCGGCGCGGTGATTTACCGGGAATTGACCTGGGCCTCCATCTACCACTGCCTCTTGGTCACAGCGCGCACCACGGCTGT
>JAUCDU010000236.1:0-4588 GCA_034674825.1 Giesbergeria sp. | reverse complement strand
CGACGAGGCGAAGATCGGCGGGATCACGCCCGCCATGTTCAGCTTGAGCGGCAGATGCGACGACTGGCCGCCGTACACCTTGTTGCCCACTTGTCGCCTAGCGTAATTCACCAGAATCTTGCGCTGACCACGCTCGACGAAGACAACAAAGTAGGTTACCAAGCCGACCACGAGCACGATGAACAGCGCCGCAAGAATGCTCATTGCACCCGTGCGCACCAGCTCAAGCAAGCCACCGACAGCACTGGGAAGCCCTGCCGCAATACCCGCAAAGATCAGGATGGAAATCCCGTTGCCCAAGCCGCGTTCCGTGATTTGCTCGCCGAGCCACATCAGGAACATGGTGCCTGCCGTGAGACTCACGACAGCCGTCATGCGAAAGCCGAAACCAGGCGTCAACACCAAGCCAGCTGAGCTCTCGAGCGCCACCGCAATCCCCAAGGACTGGAACAACGCCAAACCCAGCGTGCCATAACGGGTGTACTGCGTAATCTTGCGCTGCCCTGCCGCGCCTTCCTTCTTCATCTGCTCGAAGGTAGGCACCGCATAGCTCATGAGCTGCATGATGATCGACGCCGAGATGTACGGCATGATCCCCAAGGCAAATACCGTGAACCGCGACAGTGCGCCACCCGAAAACATGTTGAACAGGTTCAGGATGCCGCCCTGCTGACCGCTGAACAGCTGCTTGAGCTGTGTCGGATCGATGCCCGGAACGGGAATATGCGCGCCCACGCGGTACACCACCAACGCGAGCAGCAAGAACATAAGCCTGCGACGCAAATCGCCGTATTTGCCCGTCTTCGCAATAGGAGCCGCGTTAGTTGCCACAGGAGCCCTTTTTCACCGTACGTTTAGGCGACGTTGCCGCCGGCGGCTTCGATCGCAGCGCGTGCACCTGCCGTTGCGCCGATGCCCGTCAATTTGACAGCCGTGGAAATCTCGCCGCTCTTGACAACCTTGACCACCTTGATCATCTGACCGACAAGCCCTGCCTGCTTGAGGGACAGCATGTCCACTTCGGCAAGACCAAGCTCGGACAGCGCAGTCAAAGTCACTTCCGCGTTGTACTTCAGCGTCATCGACTTGAAGCCGCGCTTGGGCAAGCGACGCTGCAAGGGCATTTGACCGCCCTCAAAACCGACCTTGTGGTAGCCACCGGAACGCGATTTCTGGCCTTTGTGACCACGGCCGGCGGTCTTGCCGAGCCCAGAGCCGATGCCGCGGCCAACGCGACGCTTGGCGTGCTTGGATCCGGCTGCCGGCTTGATGCTATTGAGTTCCATCATCAACCTCTCAGAGGACTTTGACCAGGTAACTGATCTTGTTGATCATGCCGCGCACCTCAGGGCTGTCCTGAAGTTCGCTGACACTGTTGAGCTTGCGCAAACCCAAGCCGCGCACGGTATCGCGGTGGGATTGCTGGGTGCCGATCGGGCTGCGAACCAGCTGGATCTTCACGGTTTGTTGTGTAGACATTAGTGGGCTCCCTGTCAGGCGAAGAGGTCTTCGACCGACTTGCCACGCTTGGACGCAATTTCCGAAGGCGTGGTGGAATTGGTCAAGGCATCAAAAGTTGCGCGAACCATGTTGTAAGGATTGGACGAGCCGTGGCTTTTGGCCACGATATCGGTCATGCCCATCACTTCGAAGACGGCGCGCATTGGGCCGCCAGCAATGATGCCGGTTCCCTTGGGCGCTGGAGCCATCATGACGGATGCCGCGCCGTGGTGGCCGGTAACCTGGTGATGAATGGTGCCGTTCTTGAGCGAGACCTTCACCATGTTGCGGCGCGCCTCTTCCATCGCTTTTTGCACAGCGGCAGGCACTTCCTTGGATTTGCCCTTGCCCATGCCTACGCGGCCATCGCCATCGCCGACCACCGTCAGGGCTGCAAAGCCCAGAATTCGACCGCCCTTCACCACTTTGGTGACTCGGTTGACAGCGATCATCTTTTCGCGCATGCCGTCGTCGCTGGCGTCGTTTTGCACTCGGGGTTGAAATTTAGCCATTTTTTTATCCGTTCCGCTTAGAACTGCAGGCCCGCTTCGCGAGCGGCATCGGCGAGCGCTTTGACGCGGCCGTGGTATGCAAAACCTGAGCGATCAAATGCCACTTTCTCGACTCCGGCAGCTTTGGCTCGTTCCGCAATGCGCTTGCCAATCACCTCGGCTGCGGAGGCATTGCCCCCTTTGCCCGAGGCACCCAGCGCGGTGCGAACTTCTGCCTCTACGGTGGAAGCACTTGCCAGCACCTTGCCACCGTCGCTGGAGATGACTGCAGCGTAGATATGAAGATTGGTACGGTTTACGGTAAGACGCGCCACGCCCTGCTGGGCAATGCGAATGCGTGTCTGACGGGCCCGACGAAGGCGCTGCTCTTTTTTGGTCAACATCATGCAGCTCCTTACTTCTTCTTGGTTTCTTTGATCACGATGCGCTCGCCCACGTAGCGAATGCCCTTGCCCTTGTAGGGCTCAGGAGGACGAATCGCACGAATCTCGGCGGCGATCTGGCCCACACGCTGACGGTCAGCACCCTTGATCACGACTTCCGTCGGGGTCGGCGTTGCCACGGTGATGCCTTCAGGCATGTCCTTGTTGACCGGATGCGAGAAGCCCACCGACAGGTTCAGCTTGGAACCTGCTGCTTGCGCCTTGAAACCCACACCGACCAGGCTCAGCTTCTTCTCGAAGCCGGCACTGACACCCACCACCATGTTGTTCACCAACTGGCGCAGGGTGCCACTCATGGCATTGGCTTCGCGGCTATCGCCCACGGGGGCAAAACTCAGTTTGCCGTCTTGACGGTCAACCGACACCAACGCGTTCTGCGCAAGCGACAGCGATCCGCCGGATCCCTTCACGCTGATCAGACCGTTTGCGATCGACACATCCACTCCAGCGGGGATGGTGACCGGCATTTTTCCTATTCGGGACATTCAGTTTCTCCTCAATGTCACGGCTTAAGCCACATAGCAAAGCACTTCGCCACCGACACCGGTAGCGCGCGCTTTACGATCGGTCATCACGCCTTTTGGCGTGGTGACAATAGCAACGCCGAGGCCATTCATGACTTGTGGAATGGCATCGCGTCCTTTGTACACGCGCAAACCTGGGCGACTGACGCGCTCAATGCGCTCAATCACAGGGCGGCCTGCGTAGTACTTCAGGGCGATTTCGATGTGCGACTTGCCGTCTTCGGTCTTGACTTCGAAGCCGTCGATGTAGCCCTCGTCCTTCAAGACCTGGGCAATGGCCACCTTCACTTTGGAAGAAGGGACCGAGACGCTAGCCTTGGCAACCATCTGCGCATTTCGAATGCGGGTCAGCAGGTCGGCAATTGGATCACTCATGCTCATGTTGTATCTCTCCTGCCCGCTTACCAGCTGGCCTTGGTGACACCGGGGATGTCGCCTGCAAAAGCCAGTTCGCGAATCTTGGCGCGGCCCAGACCGAATTGACGGAATGTGCCACGGGGACGCCCGGTGATCTCGCAGCGGTTGCGCTGACGCGTAGGGTTCGCGTTGCGTGGGAGTTTCTGCAAACCCAGACGCGCCGCTTCACGCTCTTCGTCGCTCAGCTTCACGTTCGATGCGGCAGCCTTCAGTTCGGCGTGCTTCGCCGCGTACTTTGCTACAAGTTTGTCGCGCTTGAGTTCGCGTTGGATCAAAGCCATTTTTGCCATACGCTGCCTCAGTTCTTGAAGGGGAAACGGAAACCTGCGAGCAGTGCCTTGCACTCTTCGTCGGTCTGGGCCGTGGTGGTAATGCTGATATTGAGACCACGCAAGGCATCCACCTTGTCGTACTCAACTTCAGGGAAGATGATCTGCTCTTTCACGCCGACGTTGTAGTTACCGCGACCGTCGAAAGCGCGACCGGAGATACCCCGGAAGTCACGAACACGGGGAAGGGCAACCGTCACGAAACGGTCGAGAAACTCGTACATCTTGACGCCGCGCAGCGTCACCATGCAACCAATGGCCTGGCCTTCGCGGATCTTGAAACCGGCGATGGCTTTTTTGGCCTTGGTGACAACAGGCTTTTGGCCGGCGATCTTGGTCAGATCAGCGACAGCGCTGTCCATGACCTTCTTGTCGGCGACTGCCTCGCTTACACCCATGTTGAGCGTAATCTTGGACAGGCGCGGTACCTGCATCGGCGAGGTGTAGCCAAATTGCTTCATCAGCTCGGGGGCTACTTTTTCGCGGTAGTGTTCTTGAAGTCGTGCCATTTTCTGTTTCCTCAGGCCGTCTTGATTTCAGCGCCGCTGGACTTGAACACGCGAACGCGCTTGCCGTCTGCCTGCAACTTGATCCCTACACGGTCACCCTTGCCCGTGGCAGCGTTGAAAATTGCTACGTTGGACTGGTGAATTGGCATGGATTTCTCGACGATGCCACCGGTGGAACCCTTCATGGGATTTGGCTTGACGTGCTTCTTGACGAGGTTGATGCCCTCGACCAAAAGATGGGAGTCGTCGCTGCGCTGCGTGACGGTGCCACGCTTGCCCTTGTCGCGCCCTGTGAGCACGACGATTTCGTCGCCCTTGCGAATCTTGTTCATCGCACTGTCCTTAGAGAACTTC
>JAUCDU010000235.1:0-4592 GCA_034674825.1 Giesbergeria sp. | reverse complement strand
CGCGCCGCACTCGCGAAGGCGTGCGCCTCCGGGTGAGGCAGTGTTCGACGTGGTGCGCAGGCTGCGCATGCCGACTGCGGGCTGGTGCGTGACCCTGCCCGAAGGCGTTGACGACGCGGCAGGCGTTTTCGCTGGCTACCTGCTGCTCGACGCCTGGGTGGCCAATCAGGATCGCCATCACGAGAACTGGGGCGCGGTCTGGGACGGGCAACATCTGTCGCTGGCGCCCAGCTTCGACCATGGCGCGGCGCTGGCGCGCAATCTTTCGGATGTGGAGCGCGCCGAGCGGCTGGCCTCGCGTGACCGCAATCGGCAAGTGGCGCACTTTGCCCGCCGTGCGAGGTCGGCGCTGTACGCCGATGCCGGTGCCTCGTCGCCCCTGTCCACCCTGGATGCCTGGCGTGCCTGGGCACAGCGCACCCCAAAGGCCGCGCGGGCGTGGCAAGAGAGGCTCGATGGTGTCGAGAGTGAAGCGGTGGCGGACATCCTGGGGCAGGTTCAGCCAGAGCGGATGTCGGCGATCTGCCGCCAATTCACCGCCGAGTTGCTGGCCCAGAACCGAAGGCGGATACTGCAACCGGAGGAATCATGAACACGACCGTATTCATCGCATGGCGCGGCGGCTCGGCCGAACGGGGCGCGTGGTCGCCCGTGGCAAAGCTGGAACATGCTGATGGCGAATATCGCTTTGCCTACACGCACGGGGCGCTGACGCTGCCGGGATTTCATCCTTTCCCGGGCATGGACGATCTGCGCACGGTGTATCGCTCGCGCACCTTGTTTCCGCTGCTGGCCAATCGCCTGCTCTCGCGCTCTCGGCCCGAGTACGAGGCCTGGCTGACGTGGAGCGGCTTTGACCCGAAAAGCCCGCCGACGCCGCTGGCCGTACTGGGTGTGACTGAGGGCATTCGCCAGACCGACGCGCTCGAAGTATTTCCCCAGCCCGTGGCCGACGCGCAAGGCCGCTACAGCGACCGCTTTTTTTTGCACGGCTTGCGCCACGCTGGCGCGCCGGCGCATGAGCGGCTGGCGACGCTGCGTGCGCAAGACGTTTTGCGCCTGGAGCTGGAAGACGACAACGCGCATGACCCGCATGCCGTGGCCGTTCTGGACGATGGCGTGCAGCGGCTGCGCCTGGGCTATGTGCCGCGTTATCTGGCACGCGACGTGCGCGCCTTGGCGACGCGAGGCGGCGTGCAGTCCATCGACTTGCGCGTGGCCCGCGTGAACCATGGCGCGCCGTTGCAAATGCGGGTGCTGTGTTTGCTGCGGGCGCCCTGGCCACACGGTTTCGCGCCTTGCACCGGGGCCGAATTCCAGCCGCTTGCAGAGGTGGCGGAAGCACCGCAGCTTGCCCATGCCACGTGAGCAGGACGTCGAACTCGGGGCGCTCGGGCTGCTGCGCCAATCGGGATTCGATTTGCGCCACGGGCCCGAGCTGGGGCCCGATGCGCCGCAGCCGGAGCGCGCGTCGTTTGCCGACGTCGTGTTGTCCGGCCGCGTGGCATCCGCGCTGCAACGGCTGAACCCCGCGCTGTCGCGCGAGGCACTGGCGGGCGTGGCCCACACGCTTTTGCATCCGCCGCACCCCACGCTGATCCAGAACAACCGCTGGCTGCACGGCTTGCTGGTCGATGGCGTTCCGGTGGAATACCGCGACGCCAAAGGCGGCGAGATGCGTGGTGGCCGCGCCCGGCTGATCGACTTCGACAACCCGGCGGCCAACGACTGGCTGGTGGTGCGTCAGCTCACTGTTGCAGGCCCGTCGGGCAAGCATGTTCGACCGGATTTGCTGCTGTTTCTGAACGGCCTGCCGGTGGTGGTCATCGAGCTGAAAGATCCGGCCGATGAAAAGGCCGATCTGGGCGTGGCGATGGCTCAGCTCAAGCGCTACATGGCGACCACGCCGGACCTGTTTGCGCCCAACGTGCTGTGCGCGGTGTCCGATGGCCTGTTGACGCGCGTGGGCTCCCTCACCGCTGGCGCGAGCCGCTACATGCCGTGGCGGCCACTGGCTGATGGAGGCGGCGCGCCGACGCTGGATGCGTTGATTCATGGATTGCTGGAGCCGCGCGCGCTGCTGGATTACCTGCGTGCCTGCGTCACCTTCGAGGAAGACGAGCGCGGCGACGTCGTCAAGAAGATCGCCGGCTACCACCAGTTCCGTGCCGTGCGCAAGGCGCACGCCAGCGTGCTGGCGCGCTTGAAGCCGGAGGGTGACGGGCGTGGCGGCGTGGTCTGGCACACGCAGGGTTCGGGCAAGTCGCTCACCATGCTGATGTTGACAGGCAGCCTGATTCGCGAGCCGCGCCTGGCCAACCCGACGGTGGTGCTGATCACCGACCGCAACGATCTGGACGACCAGTTGTTCGACACCTTTGCCGCCGGCCGTGCTCTGCTGCGCCAGCCGCCGGTGCAGGCCGCGAGCCGCGAGCATCTGAAAGCGCTGCTTGACCGCGCCGCAGGCGGTGTGGTGTTCACCACCATCCAGAAATTCGCGGAAGGCGCAGGCGTGATTTCCGAGCGCCACAACGTGGTGGTGATGGCCGACGAAGCGCACCGCAGCCAGTACGGCTTTGTCGAGGGCGGCGCGCGCTGGATGCGCGAAGCCTTGCCGGGCGCCACCTTCATCGGCTTTACCGGCACGCCGCTGGAGGGCGACGACAAGAACACCATTCACGTATTCGGTGAATACGCCGACGTGTACGACATCCGGCAAGCGGTGGACGATGGCGCCACCAAGCCGCTGTATTACGAATCGCGCATCGTCAAGCTCAAGGTCGATGAAGCGGGCCTGCGGGTTGCGGAAGAAGAAGTCGAATATGTCGTCAACGCGGATCGCGACGGCGAGGTAGCGCCGGGCAGGTACCGGGTGCCGCTGGAGTCGCTGGTCGGCGCGCCGGAGCGCATCGAGCGCCTGGCGGCCTTCATCGTTGACCATTGGAACCAGCGCCGCGCGGCCATGGAAGGCAAGGCCATGGTGGTGACCATGAGCCGCGACATCGTCGCCCGGCTGTACGAGGCCATCCGCGCGCTGCGCCCCGACTGGCACGATGCCGACGACGAGCGCGGCGCCATGAAGGTGGTGGTGACCGGCAGCGATGGCGACCCCGAGCCGCTGCGCAGCCATGTGCGCACCAAGGCTGCGCGCAAGCGCCTGGCCGAACGCTTCAAGGATCCGGCCGATGATCTGCGGCTGGTCATCGTGTGCGACATGTGGCTGACCGGCTTTGACTGCCCGCCGGCGCACACGCTGTACCTGGACAAGCCGCTGGCCGGGCACAACCTGATGCAGGCCATCGCGCGGGTCAATCGGGTCTATGGCGACAAGCCCGGCGGGTTGATCGTGGACCTGCTCGGCCTGGCCGATCAACTGGCGGATGCGCTGGCCACCTATACCCAAGCCGGGGGCACGGGCGAAGCAGTGCGGCAGGTACAAGGCGAGGCCGTGCCGGCGATGCAGGCGGCGTTCGAGAAGCTGCGTGATTTCTTCCACGGCTGCGACTACGCGGCGGCGCTGGACGCCGAACCGCGCGACGTGCTGCCGCTGTACCTTCGCGCCATCGACCACGTGCTGGGTCAGGAAGACGGCTGGCAGCGCTTTCGTGCGCTGGTCAAGGAATTGGCGACGGCCTTCGCGCTGGCGGTGCCGCGACCGGAGACTGCGGCCATCACGTCACACCTGGCCTTTTTTCAGCGTTGCGCGGCCATGATCCGCAAGCGTCTGGCCGACGACGATGGGCGCCGCGCGGCCAACAGCCGACAGCGCGACGTGGATGCGGCCGTGCGCCAGGTCATCGGCGGCGCCGTGGATGCCGACGACGTGATCGACCTGTTTGCCGTGGCAGGGCTTGAGGAGGCGCGCCTGGACATCCTGGGCGATGACTTTCTGCAGCGTGTGGCCGCGTTGGAGCAGAAAAATCTGGCCCTGCAAACGCTGCGCAAGCTGCTGAACGACCAGATCCGCATCACCGAACGCAGCAATCTGGTGCAGAGCCGGAAATTCCGCGAGGCGTTGGAAGATGCGCTTTCGCGCTACACCAACAAGGCCATCTCGACCGCCGAGATGATCGCCCGCCTGATCGACCTGGCGAAAAGCCTGCGCGAGGCCCGGCGGCAGGGTGAGCACTTGGGCCTGAGCGCGGAAGAAACCGCGTTCTACGACGCCCTGGCCGACAACGAGTCAGCGCGCGACGCGATGCAAAGCGACACCCTGCGGCTGATGGCGCGCGAGTTGACCGAGATGGTCAAGAAAATGCCTAAGCTCGATTGGGTGCAGCGCGAATCGGTGCGCGCCAGCCTGCGTCGCAACGTGCGGCGCTTGCTGGCCCGCTACGGCTATCCGCCCGATCTGGCCGAAGGTGCGACGCAGCTGGTGCTACGGCAAGCCGAGCTGTCGACGGAAAACGGAGAATCGCCTGCAGAGAATCCTTGAAAACAAGCACGGCGTTGATTGGGGAAATGCGGCCCGATTCGAGATGGCTGGCGCTGGCCGACCATCCGGTTCGATGACGCACATCCGCTTGCTCCAGGACATATTCAGTGGCGCTTGTCCCAGGGCGTGACCTGCACCAGCTGAGCATCGTCGGCAA
>JAUCDU010000234.1:0-4610 GCA_034674825.1 Giesbergeria sp. | reverse complement strand
CGTTGATGGCGGCTTGCAGCTCGGTGCCGGTGTAGCCCAGGTCGTGGGCGTTGACAAAGATGGTGGGGATGCCGGCGTTGATCAGCGTGGCGGCAACGCGGCCTGTGGCGGGCACGTCGAGTTCGTCCACCAAGCGCCCCGTCGGGAACAGCGCCCCGCTGCCCTGCCCCGCATCTGCCGGGTCGATAAATTCCAGCGCCACTTCGGCCGCAGGAAAGGTCACGCCATCGAGTTCAAAGTCGCCCGTCTCTTGCACCTGCCCCTCGGTGATCGGCACATGCGCCACGATGGTTTTGCCAATGTTGGCCTGCCAGATGCGAATGGTGGCCACCCCGCTCTGCGGGATGCGCGCCGCATCCACCAGCCCCATGTGGATGGCGCAGGGGCCGACGGCGGCAGCGAGGTTGCCGCAATTGCCGCTCCAGTCCACCACCGGGCGGTCGATGGCGACCTGGGCAAACAGGTAGTCCACGTCGTGGCCGGGGCGCGTGCTTTTGCTGAGGATGACGGCTTTGCTGGTGCTCGACGACCCGCTCCCCATGCCGTCGATTTGCTTGCCGTACGGGTCGGGGCTGCCGAGCACGCGCAGCAGCAATTGGTCGCGCAAAGGGCCCGGCTGCCGGGCCGCTTCGGGCAGGTCTTGCAGGCGAAAGAACACGCCTTTGCTGGTGCCGCCGCGCATGTACGTGGCGCGGATTTTGAGCTGCGGGGCGAAGCGGGGCATGGGGTGCACGAGGAGCGCTGGTTTGTCTGTTTTGATAGCTGCTTGCGCTTACTGCATAAGCGCTGGAGGCCTGTTTGGCTTGATTTTTCACCACTCAGACTGGCTGGCGCCGGCATCGCCGCGCCCAATCCCCCGGCAATGGGGTCAGCACGATTTTCGCTGCACGAAATCGTGATCTGACCCCATTGCCGGCGCAGCGCCGGGAATTGCGGCCTACCGAAGCAAACCGCCGAAGCTCAGCCCTTGCGGCCACCCATGACCAGCAACAGCCCGCCAATGGCGATGGCGCCAAGGCCGGCCCACAGGGGCACGTTGATGGTTTCTTTCTCTTTGGCTGAGATCTCCAGCGAGCCAATCTTCACCACCGTGGTGTCTTTGGTGTAGCTGAAGCCGCCATACGCCAGGCCGAGGGCGCCAGCGACGACGAGAACTATCGCAACGATTCTGATCGGGTTCATTTGTTTTCCTCCAAGGGGCAGTCACGCTTCAGGGTCGGCGACGCTGAAGTGAATGCGCGGGTGCGATTGAAGCACGAACGCACCGCCTGCAAAGCGACAGGCGGCGGCGCGGCCGCGCAAGCGCGATCCCAAGCCTCCGGCGGTCAACCGGGCACTGCGCCGCCATCGGCAGGCGCGGTGGCGCTCAGAGCCGCCAGGTGCGCTTCGTAGCGCTCCAGCACGTCGTCGATGACCTGCCGCTTGGTCAGGCCCATCAGGTCGTAGCCGCCCGAGCCGCTTTGGGTGAACACTTCCAGCCGGTAATAGAGGTCGGTTTCGCGCGCCATCTTGCCGCTGAAGGTGGGCACCGGCGCCGCGACCATGCCGACCTGGTAGCAAAAGGCGCGCGCTGCGTCCAGCGATACCCGCAGCAGCGGCTGCGGCGCGCCACTCGCGTCGGCCTGGGTGCTGCGTTCGACCTCATAGCCCTGGCTGCGAAACTCTGCCGCGACATCGTCCAGCGCCGGCACCACGGTGCGCTCCAGGAACTGCAGCACCTCGCGCCGGGCCGGGAAGGCAAGCAGTTGGCCGAGCCGCTGCTTCCAGGATCGCTCTGGCACGTGGCCGCCGCTGGCCGCGATGGACGGCCGGCGCAGCACCTGGCCCTCGCGCTCGGCGCGCTCCATGCGCAAGGCTTTGTAGAACGACGCCATCACGAGGTAGGCGATGACGGTGACCGGCAACGCAAAAATGAGCGTGGCGTATTCCATGGTCACCACCCCGCCAGCGAGCAGCATGGCAATCGTCAGCACCGCCGTCAGCACCGCCCAGAAAATGCGCAGCCACTTGGGGCCGTCCTGCGCCGGATCGGGGATTGAGGCGGAAAAATTGGACATCACCATGGCGCCCGAGTTGGCGCTGGTGATGTAGAACAGAAAGCCCGAGAACGTCGCCAGGCCGACAAGGAACATGGCGCCGGGGAACATCTCCAGCAGCGCGTACCAACCGCGCTCGGGGCTGAGCACCGCCAGCTCGGCAAACGCGGTGTTGCCCTGCAGCACCTGGTACAGCGCCGAGTTGCCAAAGAACGAGACGATGATGAAGTCGCACAGCACCGGCACCGTGATGGCCGCGATGACAAATTCACGCAGCGTGCGCCCGCGCGAGATACGGGCCAGGAAGACGCCGACAAACGGCCCCCAGGCAAGCCAGAAGGCCCAGAAAAACAGCGTCCAGGCGCCCATCCAGTCGCTGCTGCCGGGCTCGTAGGCAAAGGTCTGCAGCATCCGCGCCGGCAGCGTCACCATGAAGCGGCCAATGTTCTCCACCAGTGCGTTGAGCAAGAAGGCCGTTTGCCCGGCGATCAGGATGTAGACCATCATCGCGACGGCGCTCCAGAGGTTCAGCTCCGAGATCCAGCGAATGCCGCGGTCCACGCCCGAGGTGGTGGCGGCGATGGTCAGCACCACGGCGCCGACGACCAGCGCGATTTGCAGCCCCAGGCCCTGATCAAAACCAAAGATGCGCGAAAAGCCCACGTTCAGCAGCACCACACCAATACCCATCGACGTGGCGACGCCAAACACGGTGCCCACCAGCGCGATGGTGTTGATGCTGTCGCCCAGCGCCCCGCGCACGCGCTTGCCAAACAGGGGGTAGAGCGCGGCGCGGATGGAAAGCGGCATGTCCCACCGATAGGCGAAGTAGCCCATCGCCATGCCGAGCAGCGCGTACACCGACCAGCCGGCAATGCCGTAATGGAACATCGTCCAGACCACGGCGTCTTGCAGGGCGGCAGCGCTGGCGCCATTGCCAGACGGCGGCGTCAGGTACTGCACCACCGGCCCGGTGACGGAAAAGAACAGCAGGTCGATGCCGACGCCTGCAGCAAACAGCATGGCGACCCAGGTGGCAAGCTTGTATTGCGGGCGCGAGTGGTCTGGCCCGAGCCGAATGTCGCCTTCCTTTGACAATGCCACCCAGATCACAAAGCCGATCACCAGCGCCATCGTCAGCACGTAGTACCAGCCCAGCTTGGTTGCGATCCAGTCGACCACCGATTGCATGGTGAGGCGGGCATCGACTGGCATGGTGATCGCCCAGATGGAGAAGGCGGTGATCACCAGGGACGACGTCACCAGCACCCGCCAGTTGATGCGCACAAGGCCCTGCCCACGCAGTTCCTGCGCGCCCTTGCTCAGGTCGCTGCGCGAAAAAGGCGTCTCGTCTTCGTCCGGTGGTGCTGCCCGCCGTTCGGTGCCGCCGAACCGGGCGCGCTCGACCGGTGCAAGCGGTTTCTCCGGCGACGCGGGCAGTGCTTGCGCAGGCTCCGGGGCTTCTGCGGCGCTGTTGTTGTCAGAGGAGTGTGTGGGCATTGGGCGACTTCCTGAAGTGGCAACGGATTTCACTCTTGAGCGCAGCTTGGAACGCACAGCCATCCAACCCCGGCGCCAGCAGCAGGATTCGAGCACAGGATGCCCGCCAAATCTGCGCGCAGATCGCTTGCAGACATCTGGGATACTGTCGCCCCTGAGACAGGTCCGCCCTGTTCATAAAAAAGGCAAGCACCATGAGCATTTTTGACCGCCTCTGGGGCGGCAAGCGCAAACAAGCGCCCCCGTCCGTCCCATCCACGGCACCGGCACCGCTTGCCGCGCAAAGCGTCGAACCGGCCGAGCCGCCCGAGCGCCGCCAGCACCCGCGCAAGAACGCACGCAAGGGAACCAAGGCGATCATCATTGACGACTCGCCGACGGTGGTGGCGGTGCTGCGCAAGGCGCTGCGCTCCACCGGGTACGAAACCCGCGAAGCGCTCGATGCCGAGCACGGCCTGGCGCTGATCGACAAGGACCCGCCGGACCTGGTGTTTCTGGACATCGTGCTGCCCGGCATGAACGGCTTCAATGCCCTGCGCATGATTCGCCGGAACCCGGCGTACGAGAACATCCCGGTGATCATGATCAGCGGCAACGAACACGCCATCGAGCAGTTCTACGTCAACCGCATCGGCGCCGACGACTTCATGAAGAAGCCGTTTTCCCGCTACGAAATTTTTGCCCGGGTCGAGAACCTGCTCGATGGCGATCTGGTGCCGCGGCGCAGGCGGCTGAATGAGCCCTCAATACCCACCGGCACGGCTGCATAGCTGCCACGATGGGGTGCTCACTGATTCAAAAACTGGTCAAGGCTTCTTGAACGCCTTTCAGGCAGCGTCAGTAGCTGCATAGTTGGAAGCGCTTCCGGTCCCGTCCCAACGCCCAAACGCTTGATTCAATGCACAGCGTCACGCCGACGCAGACCCGAAGCCAAGGAGCAGGTCATGAAGTTGAAGTTGCTGCCCCTGGCGGTTGCCGCAGTGCTTACATTGCTGCTGGCAGCAGCCGGCTATTTCTTTTTGCACGCAAGCGGTTCGCAACAGGCGCGCCTGCACAGGCTGCGTCCCGCGGACC
>JAUCDU010000233.1:0-4617 GCA_034674825.1 Giesbergeria sp. | reverse complement strand
AGACGTAAGTGGGCGTTCCATGCTGCCTGGCCAGCCGCCCGGCCTGCAACGGGTAATCGTGGTCCACGCGCTGGAACGCCTCTTTGGAGCCAGCCTTGGCCATCGTGGTGCCCAAGGTGCAGATGAGGGCGTCGGCCTGCCACCACGGCGCATCGTCCGGCAGGCGGTCGAAATCCACGACCGGTGACTGCAATTTGGCATGCATGAACAGTTCCCGCCGCGACGGCGCCACCACGCTGTCGATGCGGTCGTCCGCCAGCGCGAGGCGCAACACATGGCTGCCCACCAGGCCCGTGGCTCCAACAAGAAGTAGCTTCATTCGATCCTATCGCTCAAAAAGCGCCATCATGCCGGCGCGGCATCGGCTTCCATTGCGGGGCTCCAGGCGCCCCGCGCTGCTGCGCCGTTGCAGCGTGCCCGTTGCTGCAGCGCCTGCTGGGCGGCGACGCGGTTCGCGTCATTGCCCACCCACACGCCGAGCGCCTGGTGCTGCAGCGCCCGCCCGAAGGAGAAGGTGAGCGGCCAGGGCAAGCTGCCCATTGCCCGCTCTGGCACGCCATGCAGGTGCATGGCATTCAAGCGCTCGGTGGCGAGCACGCTGGCCTGACCGCCGGAGAGAAAGGCGATGCCCGCCACCGCCGCTGGCACGCTGCGCTGCAGGCAGCGCAGCGTGGCCTCGGCCACTTCGTCCACAGACGGCGCCTCTGCACTCGCCGTGCCGGGCAGCACCATGTTGGGCTTGAGCAGCATGCCCTCCAAAACCACGCCCTGGCCGTGGAGCTGCTCGAACACCTGGTGCAATACCTCACGCGTGACCTCGCCGCAGCGCGCCAGCGTGTGCGCGCCGTCCATCAGCACCTCGGGCTCGACGATGGGGACGATGTGCGCCTCCTGGCAGAGCGCCGCGTAGCGCGCCAGCGCGTGCGCGTTGGCCTGCATGCAGGCGCGGCTGGGCAAACCGTCGGCAATGGTCAGCACCGCGCGCCACTTGGCAAAGCGCGCACCGCGCGCAGCGTAATCGGCCAGCCGATCACGCAGGCCGTCAAGGCCTTCGGTCACCTGCTCGCCAGGGTGGCCGGCCAGGGGCTTGGCACCGGCGTCCACCTTGATACCGACCAAAACCCCCGCTGCTTGCAGTATCTCGACGAACGGCACGCCGCCGGCGGTGCTCTGGCGCAGGGTTTCGTCAAACAAGATGGCACCGCTGATCGCTTCGGACAGATTGGGCGTAGTGACCAGCAGCTCGCGGTAACGCTGGCGGTTGTCTGCCGTTTGTGCAATGCCGGCTTCGGCCAAGCGGCGGTTGCAGGTGGCCACGCTCTCGTCCATGGCGAGCAGGCCTTTCCCCGGCGCCATCAGTGCCTGGGCCGTGGCGAGCAAAGAGGCAGTTGCATGGTTCATGGTGCGGTTTCCTTCCATCGGCAGTTGCGCAGGTCGGGCACATCCTGAATGCACCCGCATTGCCACTGCGCCAACAACATGCGTGGCGACACAGCGCTGCGCTGTTCGGCGGTCATGGGTGCATGCTACGCCTCGCAGCGCGGTTGCGTCCATGGGGTGCCGCGCTTGCGAAGCTTCGCCTGCAGTCGATGGCTATTGCAAGAGTGGTCGCGCGGCGCTCGCTGCGCGCAAGCTGGAGCGCGCTGCGTCACTTGCCTTTGGTCTTGGCGCTGCGCAGCCGCAATGCGTTGCCGATCACGGAGACCGAGCTCAAGCTCATGGCGACGGCAGCGAATACCGGTGAAAGCAGCCAGCCGGTGAGCGGATACAGCACGCCTGCCGCCAGCGGTATGCCCAGCGCGTTGTAGAAAAACGCAAAGCCAAGGTTCTGCTTCATGTTGGCAACCGTCGCCATCGAAAGGGCCCGGGCCGTGGCAATGCCACGCAGATCGCCCTTGATCAGCGTGAGCTGGGCGCTGTTCATCGCCACGTCGGTGCCGGTGCCCATGGCAATGCCCACGTCGGACCGCGCCAAAGCCGGGGCGTCGTTGATGCCGTCGCCGACCATCGCAACGATAGCGCCCTCAGATTGCAAGCGCTCCACCAGGGCGAGTTTGTCTGCAGGCTGGACTTCGCCGTGGACCTCATCGATGTCCAGCCGCTTGGCGACCGCCTGCGCTGTGGTCACGCCATCGCCCGTCGCCATGACAATGCGAAGCCCCAAGGCGTGCAGACTTGCCAAGGCTTCCGCCGTGGTCGCCTTGATCGGGTCGGACACCGCCAAAATGCCCGCCAGGCGCCCATCCACCGCCAAATGCATCACGCTCGCACCTTGGGCGCGTAGGCCCTCGGCAGGGTCGCCGGGGAGTTCGACCGGGACCTGCTCTTGTTGCATCAGCGTGGTATTGCCCAAGGCAAGCTTGCGCCCCTCCACCCGCCCCCGCACGCCAATGCCTGAGGCAGAGTCGAATTCCTCGGCCGCGCTCAGCGCAAGGCCTCTCTCGTGCGCCGCCGCCACAATGGCAGCGGCCAGCGGGTGCTCACTGCCCTGGTCCAGGCTGGCTGCCAAGCGGAGCACTTCGTCCTCGGTAAATCCTTCTGCCGCAATGGCCTTCTCGAACGCAGGCCGCCCTTCGGTCAAGGTGCCGGTCTTGTCGACAATCAGCGTATCGACCTTGCGCAGGTTCTCGATGGCGGCCGCATCGCGGAACAGCACGCCGCTGGTGGCCCCTTTGCCGGTGGCAACCATGATGGACATCGGCGTCGCCAGGCCGAGCGCGCACGGGCAGGCGATGATGAGCACGGCCACGGCATTGATCAAGCCAAACACCCAGCTCGGCTCCGGCCCGATGAAGCCCCAGACAAAAAAGGTCAGCACCGCGACGCACACCACCGTGACGACAAAATAGCCGGCCACCACGTCGGCCATGCGCTGCATGGGTGCGCGCGAGCGCTGCGCCTGCGCCACCATCTGGACGATCTGCGACAAAACCGTTGCCGACCCGACATGCTCCGACCGCACCACCAGCGCACCACTGGTGTTCATGGTGGCGCCAATCACTGTGTCACCCACGCGCTTGGTCCCGGGCAGGGGCTCGCCCGTGAGCATCGACTCGTCGAGCGCACTCGTGCCCTCGGTCACCACCCCGTCCACCGGCACCTTTTCGCCCGGGCGCACGCGCAAATGGTCGCCCACATGGACATGCGCGAGCGGTATGTCTTCTTCGCTGCCATCGGCATTGATGCGCCGCGCAGTCTTGGGCGCCAGGCCCAGCAGCGACTTGATGGCGGCAGAGGTTTTTGAACGCGCCTTGAGCTCCAGCATCTGCCCGAACAGCGTCAATGAAATGATGACCGCTGCGGCTTCAAAGTACACGGCGACTGCGCCATCGACGACGAAATTCGCCGGAAACAAATGCGGGGCAACGGTCGCCACGACGCTGTAGACAAAGGCGACACTGGTGCCCAGCCCGATCAAGGTCCACATGTTGGGGCTGCGGTTGACGACGGATTCAATCGCCCGTTTGTAGAACGGCAGGCCGGCCCACAGTGCCACCGGCAGGGTGAGCACCAGCTCGACCCAGTTTTGCGTGTCGCCATGAAACAGCGACAAACCGTGCCCCGCCATGGCCAGCACGGTCACCGCGGCGGTGAACGGCAAGGTCCACCAGAAGCGGTGCGTGAAGTCGACCAGCTCCGGGTTCTCGTCGTCGTCCAGCGACGGCATCAAGGGCTCCAGCGCCATGCCGCACTTGGGGCAACTGCCGGGATGGTCCTGGCGAATCTCGGGGTGCATCGGGCAGGTGTAGAGGGTTCCCGCAGCGGCTGGCGCGCTGTCCGCGGGTGAAGGCGCCGGCGCCGACCCACCAAGATACTGCTGCGGGTTAGCGGCAAACTTGCCTTGGCACCTGGCGCTGCAGAAGTAGTAAGCGTGCCCCGCGTGCTCTAGGTGGTGCTCGGACTGCTCGGTGACCGCCATGCCGCACACCGGGTCTTTCAAACCTGCGGGGGTCGCTGCCAGAGCTGGACCATGGTGCGTGTGCCCGGCATGGGCGCCGTCGTGGGGCGTGTTCATAGCGCTGTTCCTTCTACAGAAATCTGGGTCGAACGGCGCTTGCGCGTTGTCGCAAGCTTCATTCCATGCTTTATTTTTCGAACGGGTGCGCTCGCTGCGCCGACCCAAAGGAACACCACCATAGTCCTTAACACCATGTGAATGTCAAGCGCCATCACATTTGGCTCGTTTCGGGAAGTGCGCGCTGACCGTCCCACCCGTGTGTCTCGTACGTGCAGAGCAAGACGCGGCCTACTGTTCGACAATGGCCCATCGACCGCGGCCACCCACCACTTTGATGGAAAGCCCCCGCAGCACCGCCGCACCGCGTGCGGCCCCTTCCTCACCGAAAGACACCATGACCCAAGCCATCCCCGAAACCGCGCTGCAACTGCGCTCCCTCGTACAGGCCGACGGCAGCTTGCAGATCAGCCTCGAACCCACACCCGTGCCCCCTCCGGGCGAGGGCGAGGTGTTGATCCAGATGCAGGCGACGCCGATCAACCCCTCGGACATGGGCCTGCTGTTCGGGCCTGCGGATCTGTCCACCGTGCAGGTGACCGGCAGCGCCGACCGCCCGGTGGTGACCGCCCGCATCCCCGAACGCGCCATGCCCAGCGTGG
>JAUCDU010000232.1:0-4620 GCA_034674825.1 Giesbergeria sp. | reverse complement strand
TGCTCTCGCCCTGCACCAGGCCCATGGTGCCGGCGTAGCTGTAGGGCACGATGGCTTCGGGGTTGCGCGCCGCAATGGCAGCCAGGCGCCGCGCGATGTCGGCCAGCGCCTCGTCCCAACCAACAGGCGTGAACTGGCCGCTGCCCTTGGGCCCGCTGCGTTTGAGCGGTTTGAGAATGCGCTCCGGGTGGTAAGTGCGCTCCGGGTATTTGGCCACCTTGGCGCACAGCACGCCGCCGGTTTGTGGGTGCGCCGGGTTGCCTTGCACGCGCACTGCCACGCCGTTCTCCACCGTGGTCAGCAAGGCACAGGTGTCGGGGCAGTCGTGCGGGCAGGCACCGCGCACGGTCTGTGCGGTCGGGAGGAAGGAGGCAGCAGCAGGCAAGGGCATGGTGAAAAGGCGAAAAAATTCCGTGCCGGCACTTTTTGCCGGGCCGGGCTAGACTGTGCATTCTGAAGGAACGCCGCCATGAAGGTCATTGATTCTCTCGTCACCCAGGCCGCCGGCATCGCCAGCCTGCGCCGCGACATCCACGCCCACCCGGAACTGTGCTTCGAAGAAGTGCGCACCGCCGACCTGGTGGCCAGCAAACTCACCGAGTGGGGCATTCCCGTCCATCGCGGCATGGGCACCACGGGGGTGGTTGGCATCGTGCACGGGCGCGACGGCGGCGCCAGTGGTCGCGCCATCGGCCTGCGCGCCGACATGGACGCGCTGCCCATGCAGGAACACAACGAGTTTGAGCACAAGAGCCGCCATGCCGGCAAGATGCACGCCTGTGGTCACGACGGCCACACCGCAATGCTGCTCGCCGCGGCCCAGCATTTCGCAACCCACCGCAATTTCGATGGCACGGTCTATCTGATCTTCCAGCCGGCGGAAGAGGGCGGCGGCGGCGCGCGCGAGATGATCAAGGACGGCCTGTTCACCCAGTTCGACATGCAGGCCGTGTTTGGCATGCACAACTGGCCCGGCATGGCGGTGGGGCAGTTTGCGGTCAGTCCCGGGCCGGTGATGGCATCGTCGAACGAATTCAAGATCACCATCCACGGCAAGGGCGGCCATGCCGCCATGCCGCACAACACGATTGACCCGGTGCCGATTGCCTGCCAGATGGTGCAGGCCTTCCAGAACATCGTCAGCCGCAACAAGAAGCCGGTGGACGCGGGCGTGATTTCGGTCACCATGATCCACACCGGCGAAGCGACCAACGTCGTGCCCGACAGCTGCGAGCTGCAGGGTACGGTGCGCACCTTCACGCTCGAGGTGCTCGACCTGATCGAGGCACGCATGCGCGAGGTGGCCGAGCACACCTGTGCGGCGCACCAGGCGACCTGCGAGTTTGAGTTCGACCGCAACTACCCGCCCACCATCAACGCCGCTGCCGAAGCCGAGTTTGTGCGCGGGGTCGTGCAGGACATCGTGGGCGAAGCCAACGTGCTGGCGCAGGAGCCCACCATGGGCGCGGAAGACTTTGCCTACATGCTGCAGGCGCGCCCTGGCGCCTATTTCTTCATTGCCAACGGCGAGGGCGCGCACCGCATGCACGGCCATGGCGAAGGCCCGTGCACGCTGCACAACGCCAGCTACGACTTCAACGACGACCTGATTCCGTTGGGTGCCACCGTTTGGGTGCGCCTGGCAGAAGCATGGTTTGCCGCCAAGGCCGCCGCATGATCGGCGTGAACGAAGCCTTCTCGACCCGCTACGCACAGGCGCGCGTGCGGTTTCTGGAAGCGGCGGCAACGCTGGGCCTGCCGATCGAGTCGCACGCCCATCCGCTGACGGGGCGCGACGGCGAGCCGCTGGCCATGGACGTGGCGCGCGACGGCCCGCAGGACGCCGACAAACTGCTCATCGTCAGCAGCGCCTGCCATGGCGTGGAAGGCTATTGCGGCAGCGGTGTCCAGGTGTTTGCCCTGCACGACGCCGAGTGGCGCGAGCAGGCGCGCGCGGCCGGCGTGGCGGTGCTGTATGTGCACGCGCTGAACCCGTACGGCTTTTCGCACCTGCGCCGCACCACGCACGAAAACGTCGACCTGAACCGCAACTTCCAGGACTTCAGCCAACCGCTGCCGGTGAACGCCGGCTACCGCGAAATAGCGCCGCTGCTCTTGCCGGACGCGTGGCCGCCAGATGCACAGAACCAGGCCGCCGTGCAGCACTACCTCGCCACCAAGGGCGAAGCGGCGTGGCAGGCGGCCGTCTCTGGCGGGCAATACGAATTCGAAGGCGGCATGTTCTTTGGCGGCACCGAGCCCACCTGGAGCAACCACACCTTGCGCGGCGTGCTGCGCGCGCACGGCAGCGCCGCGAGGCGCATCGGCTGGATCGATCTGCACACCGGCCTTGGGCCAAGCGGCGTCGGTGAACGCATCTACGCCGGTGGCGACGACGCGGCGGCGGTGGCGCGGGCCCGCACCTGGTGGGACGGTGGTGGCGCTACGCCGGTGACGTCGATCTACGACGGGTCGTCGAGTTCGGCGCCACTTACCGGCCTGATGTGGACCGCCATCTACGACGAATGTCCACAGGCCGAGTACACCGGCATCGCGCTGGAATACGGCACGCTGCCGATTTTGCAAATGCTCCACGCCCTGCGTGCCGAGCATTGGTTGCACCAGCACCCCGAGGCGCCACCCGAGCAAGCCGCGCAGATCAAGGCCGACATGTTCGCCGCGTTCTACACCGACACCGACGCCTGGCGCGGCCAGATCATCAGCCAGGCGCGGCAGGCACTCTTCCAGGCGGTGCAGGGGTTGAATTCTTAGTGTTTTGAGGCTCTGCCGCTTATTGCTAGAGCGCAGGTAGCTATCGAAAGTAGAGCATCAATCGTCCAGCTGCGCGCCCTGCGTGGCGCCATTTCTGGTGCTTCGGTCGTACTCTTTTTCACGTTCGACATGCGCTTGCAGCAAGCGCTGCCCGAGCGCATTGGCGTTCTGCTCCAGTGCGCTGCAGTTGGCCGCTTCGGGCAGCTTGGCGATGCCCTGGTCTATGGCTTGGGCGGCTTTTTGGCCCCATTGCACGTGACCCTCTTCGTGCTGGCGCAAGGCTTTTGCATAGCGCTCAAACGCTGCCTGTTGGTCAGCGGTTCCACCTTGTAGCTGCGGCATCTGGACGGTAGTGGCGAGCCGTGTGTGCACGCGCGTGATCCTGCACTGCCCAGACGCGTCGCTGTGCCACCAGAACTGCCAGTCGACGTTCCACGCGGTGTAGCCATGAAAGCGCTTGCCGTCCTGGTGGATCGGTGTGGCGGCGTTGATGGCGTCGCGCAGGCTCTGGCCCGGTGTGATGCGCACGGTGTACGGCTGCTGTGCAGCTTCGTGGGTGACTTCGGCCGCAGCCGCCGCGCACACCAGAAGCAGGGCCAGCGCCCAGGCGCGGTGCACCATAGCGCGATCCCCTCGCATAGGGTTAACAGATCCTAGGCCTCCGGCCCCCACGGCAGCATCAGCGTAAGGGTCGACAGCGCCTCAAACTCCGGCGCGAAGGCGTCGATGATGCGCTGCGGCTCGGGGCACAGCACGGTGTCGGTGATGACGCCGAACTGCACGCCGCCGCCGTAGCTCAAGATCGATACGCCCAGCCCGACGCTGCCCGTTTGCGGCACCCAGAACATGCACTGCGTGACGCGCGCGCCGCAAATGGTGAGCGGCTCGCGCGGGCCCGGCACGTTGGTCATCACGGCGGTGGTCTTGCGGCCGAACAGGTTCAACAGCGCCTCCTGGGCCGGTTTGACCATTAGCCCCGCCACCGCCAGCAGACCGAAAGCCAGGAGCGGCTGGGTGCTGCCTTTGAGCGCCGCCATGCGCTGGCGCACCTCGTAGATGCGTTCGATCGGGTTTTCAATGCCAATCGGCAGTACCAGCGGTGCCAGCCCGAAGTGGTTGCCCAGCTTCCAGGCCTCTTCCATCGGGCGCAGGTTGACTGGAATCATCGCGCGGATTTCCTTGCCTGTGGTGTCGTCGCCGCAGTCGCGCAAATAGCCGCCAATGGCGCCGGCCACACAAGACAGCAACACGTCGTTCACCGAACAGCCGAGCGCCCGGCCGACCGCCTTGACATCGTCCAGCGGCAGCGGCGGGCACCAGGCGACGCGCTTGGCGGTGCCGGGCTCGCCCTTGAGGCGGGTGGGGGAGTCGTCAGGCATGAGCACCAGCGCGGACGCGTCGCTCAGCACCTGCCAGGCCATGCGCGCTGCGTCGGCAGAGCCGGCCAGGCCCTGCTGCACCGCTTTCTCGGGGTCGAGCAGGGCGTGCAGGGAACGCGCTGCGCCTTCGCCGGCAAAGTCGATGGCGCGCACCGTGAGCCCGGTGAGGGGTTTGATGATGGCGTCCGAAAGCCAATCCTCGGCGCCGGCTGCGGCGCGGCGCTGGCGCTTGGGGGGCTCCGCGCCGCCGTCCACCAGCGACATGACCACCGAAATCAGGGCGATGCCATCGGCAATGCAGTGGTGGATGCGCACGATCAGCGCGCTTCCCGGCGTGCCGTCTTCGCCGACAAAATCTTCTATCAGATGGAAGTGCCAGAGCGGCCGGCGCGCATCGAGCGGCTGCGTCGCGTAGTGCCCCACGGCGTCCGCCAGCGCCTCTTGCTGCGTCTGCCCGCGGTTGCGCTGG
>JAUCDU010000231.1:0-4622 GCA_034674825.1 Giesbergeria sp. | reverse complement strand
ATTCGGTGTTCGTGCACGGTTTTCTCACCGTGAACAACGGCGAGAAGATGAGCAAAAGCCGGGGCACGGGCCTGGACCCGCTCAAATACCTGGAACTCGGCATGAACCCCGAGTGGCTGCGTTACTACCTGGCAGCCAAACTCTCGGCGCGCAACGAAGACATCGACTTCAATGCCACCGACTTCATGGCCCGCGTCAACAGCGACTTGGTGGGCAAGTACATCAACATTGCTTCCCGCGCGGCGGGTTTCTTGAGCAAGCGCTTTGGCGGTCAGCTGGCCGAGGTGTCGGCCGACGGCGACGCGTTGCTGGAGCACTTGAAGACCGTGGCCCCCAGCATCATCGAGCTGCTGGCCGAGCGCGAGTACGGCAAGGCGCTGCGCGAGACCATGCTGCTGGCCGACCGCGTCAACGCCTACGTCGACCAGAACAAGCCCTGGGAGCTGGCCAAGCAGGAGGGCATGGAAGCACGGCTGCAGGACGTCTGCAGCACCTGCATCGAGGCTTTCCGCCTGCTGACCATTGTGCTCAAACCGGTGCTGCCCGCGCTGGCCGCGCAGGTGGAAAGCTTCCTGAACGTTCCGCCGTTTGACTTTGCGAGCGTGCAGCAGCGCCTTGGGGCGGGCCACGTGATCGGCAACTACCAGCATTTGATGCAGCGCGTGGACATCAAGCAGCTTGAGGCACTTTTTGAGCCTCCAGCGCAGGCGGATCAAGCGGATGAAGCTATTGATTCAGGAGCATCCAAGACCCCCTCTCTCCCCGGCGGCGAAGCCATCGCGCCCACGATCACCATTGACGATTTCGCCAAGATCGACCTGCGCATTGCCCGCATCGAGCGGTGCGAACGCGTCGAAGGCTCGACCAAGCTGCTGCGCCTGACGCTCGACGCGGGCGAAGGCAAGACCCGCAATGTCTTCAGTGGCATTGCCAGCGCCTACGCACCCGAGCAGCTCACCGGCAAGCTCACCGTGCTGGTGGCGAACCTGGCGCCGCGCAAGATGAAGTTTGGTGTCTCCGAGGGCATGGTGCTGGCCGCCAGCCACGGTGATGAGAAGGCGCAGCCCGGCATTTATGTGCTGGAGCCAACCGAGGGCGCGCAACCCGGCATGCGGGTGCGCTAGGGCCTGCACCTAGGGCCGCGCGCTGCCCGGCATGATGTTCTTGCCCTGCCTCTCCTGTCCCGGCGGGTACTTGAACACACTCACTCGCCCCGAAAGCTCCAGAATGGCTACGCGCACTTCGCCAAGCTGCTCCACACCAGCCTCCCGCAGCTGCGAATACAGCTCGCCGCAAGAAATGCGCTCGCGGGTCATGGCATCGGCGAGCAACTCGCCGGCGTCGATCAGCACCGTCGGCTCGGATTCGAGCAGGCTGCGAAAGCGCTCTGACCACGCCTCCGCGCGCGCAACCAGCGCGCCAATCAGCACCAGGAGTGCAATCACCAAAGCGGCGTACGTCAGCGGCACGTCGGGGTAGAACATCACATCGCCCGTGGCAGAGCCGAGGGCAATGATGACCAGGAACTCCAGCGGATTCATCTGGGTACGGGCGCGCTTGCCCATGAGCTGCATCATCAACAGCGCAAACACATAGATCAGCACCACACGCAGTGCAATTTCCAATAGAAACGCCGCCGGTGGCGCTCCGAGCAGCACGCGAACCCAGTCAAACGGAACGATCGATTTCTCCATGGGAGACTCCTGCAAATGGGCGACGTAGAACAGCTTTCCGGTGGTGCGCGCCGCACCATGCGTCACAGATTGTCTTGGCTCTGGCAATTGCTGCGTGTCGGTGTGCGCCGCAAGCTCGCTTGCAGGGCGCTTTCATATTGCTGCGTGGTTACTCCTGAAAAAATAGCACTCCTCATACGCTGAATGAGCGGCAGCATCGATTTTCATTAGAACTTTCCCGCTCGGGCTGACCTCGAGATTGGCGCACCTAAGCGCTTCAAGGCGCGCTGTCCCGTATTTCATCGCTGCCGGTTTGCCGCTATGGTCTTGTCTTACCGAACAAGAGGGGCACGCGATGAAAACCACAGGGCACGACGTGGTGGTGGTCGGCGGGGGTTTGGCCGGCATCGTCACCGCGCTGGAATGCCTGCGCGCCGGCAAATCGGTGGCGCTGGTGGACCGCGATACCTCCGAGCACTTTGGCGGCCTGGCGCTGTGGGCGTTTGGCGGCATGGCGCTGGTCGGCACGCCGCTGCAGGCGCGCATGAAAATTCCCGATACGCCCGAGCGGGCGCTCGCCGACTGGCTGCGCTTTGGCGAACTGGGCGAATCCGACGTGCTGCCACGCCAATGGGCCGAGCACTACGTGCAGCATTCGCGCAGCCAGGTGCACGACTGGCTGCTGCAGGAGGGCGTGACCTTCATGCCCGCCGTGAACTGGGTGGAGCGCGGCATGCACGGCGACGGCAACAGCGTCTGGGGAACGTCGCGCGAACTCACGCGCCGCATGGTGGCCGCGCTGCAGGGCGCCGCGGCCAGCGGCAAAGGCGCCGGGCGCCTGACGCTGCTGCACCGCCACCGCGTGACCGCGCTGGAGCACAGCGCCGGCCAGGTGTCTGGCGCAGTGGCGGTGAATGAAGACACGGGCGCCGAAGTGCGCATCCAGGCGCCCGTCGTCGTGCTGGCCATGGGCGGGCTCAACGGCAGCCACCACGAAGCACGTGCCAACTGGCCCAAAGACCGCCCGTGCCCCAGTGCCATGCTCAACGGCGCGCACCCCTACGCCGACGGCAAGCTGCACCACTGGGTGGCCGATGCGATGCAAGGCCGCATCACCCACGCCGGCGAGATGTGGAACTACGCCGCCGGCTTCCCGCACCCGAAACCCCATTTCGAGGGCCACGGCCTGTCGGCCATTCCCTGCAAATCTGCGCTGTGGCTCAACCACCGGGGCGAGCGCATCGGCCCCGAACCCTTGGTCACGGGCTTTGACACCCACTGGCTGTGCCAGCGCGTAGCAGCCCAGGAAAAGCCCTGGACCTGGCATTTGCTCAACTGGCGCATCGCGGTCAAGGAATTCGCCATATCCGGCGCGGAGCACAACCAGCGCATCCGCGACAAGCAGTTTCCGGCTTTCCTGAAAGAAACGCTGCTCGGCAACCACCGCCTGGTCAAGCAAATAGCAGGCGAGAGCCCGCATTTCCTGGTGGACGACACCCTGGCCGGCCTTGCCGCCAAGATGAACGCGCTGACCGGCACGAGCGATGTGCACGCCGACGTGCTGCATGCCACCGCCGACCGCTTCGACGCCAACTTTGCCAACGGCGCCAAGCTGCACAACGACGACCAGATCCGCCGCATCCTGCACGCCCGCCAATGGGGCCCGGACAAACTGCGCACCTGCGCGCCCGCCCCGTTGCAAAAGCCGGGCGCGGGGCCCTTCATCGCCATCCAGATGCAGCTCATCACGCGCAAAAGCCTGGGCGGCCTGCAGACCGATTTGCAAAGCCGCGTGCTGGACGATTCCGGTCAACCCATTGGCGGCCTGTACTGCGTCGGCGAGGCGGCGGGCTTTGGCGGCGGCGGTGCCAGCGGCAAGCGCTCGCTGGAGGGCACGTTCTTGCCCGGCTGCATCCTCACGGCGCGCGCTGCGGCGCGCTCCATCGCTTCGGGCCGCGTGCTCTAAGTTCCTTCAGGAGTTCAACGTATGTCCAACGGCGCCCATGCCCTGCTCAAGACCCTGGCCGACGCCGGCATTGAGGTCTGCTTCACCAACCCTGGCACCAGCGAGATGCATTTCGTTGCCGCGCTCGACGCCGAGCCGCGCATGCGCGCCGTGCTCGCCCTGTTCGAGGGCGTGGCCACCGGCGCGGCCGACGGCTACGCCCGCATGGCCGGCCTGGGCAACGGGCTGGCCAACCTGCACAACGCGCGCAAGGGCAAGGTGCCGGTGCTCAACATCGTCGGCGACCACGCCACGCACCATGTGCAGTACGACGCTCAGTTGCAGTCCGACATCGAAACCGTGGCACGCAACGTCTCGCCCTGGGTGCGGACATCGCAAAGCACCGCCGCACTGTGCCAAGACGCGGCCGAGGCGATTGCCCAGTGCATGGGCCCGCCCGGCAACGTGGCCACGCTGATCCTGCCAGCCGATGTCTCCTGGGGCGAAGGCGGCGTGCCGCAGACCGTGCCGCCCAAAGCCCCGCCGTCCGCTGCCGACGACGCCGTGATTGCTGCCGTGGGGCAAGCGCTGCAAGGCCCCGGTAAAAAGGCCTTTCTGCTGGGCGGCCGCGCCCTGCGTGCAGAGACCTTGATGGTGCTGGGACGCATCGCCGCCAGAACCGGCGCAAAGGTGTTTTCCGAGGTCTTCCCTACCCGCATCGAACGTGGCACCGGCTTGCCGCATGTCGAGCGCATCGCGTACCTGGCGGAGCTGGCGTCGGTCCAACTCACCGGCATCGACCACCTGATTCTGGTGGACGCCAAAGCGCCGGTGTCGTTCTTTGCCTATCCCGGCAAGAAGAGCTACCTGGTGCCGGACGGCTGCCAGCTGCACGAACTGGCATCGCCCACACAGGACGTTGCCGGCAGTCTCGCCAAGCTCCATAGCACGGTCGGCGCGGACCAGACCCCGCCCGTGCTGCAGGCCCCGAAGCGCCCGTCCCG
>JAUCDU010000230.1:0-4626 GCA_034674825.1 Giesbergeria sp. | reverse complement strand
CCAGCGCACCGCCTTGGGCGGCGAGCACACGCCGTGCGTGTTGGGCGACTCGCCCGTCACATACGACGACAGGGCGCAGCGCCCCTCCACCATGACGCACAGGCTGCCAAAGCCGAAGACCTCGATTTCGACCGGGGTTTTGTCGATGACGCGGCGCACCTGCTCCATCGACAGCACGCGCGGCAGCACGGCGCGCACGATGCCGAACTGCTCGCGGTAGAAATTGATGGCGTCGGCACTGGTGGCCGAGCCCTGCACCGAGAGGTGCAGTCGCAGCTTGGGGTGCTGCTGCGCGGCGTACTGCATCAGGCCCGGGTCGGCGAGGATGACTGCGTCCACACCCAGGTCCACCGCCTTGTCCACCGCCGCGCGCCAGGGCGCGGGGTTGGCGGCCTGCGGGTAGGTGTTGAGCGCCATGAACACCTTGCAGCCCTTGGCATGGGCGTAGGCGATGCCGCTGGCAATGGCGGCTTCGTCAAAGTTCAGCCCGGCGAAGTTGCGCGCGTTGGTGGCATCGCGCAGGCCCAGGTAGACACAGCTGGCGCCGTTGTCCACGGCGGCTTTCAGGGCCGGCAGGCTGCCTGCGGGGCAGACCAGTTCAAACGGGGCTTGCGGAGCGTCGGCGGGCGCGGCGTCCGGTCGGATGGGGGTGGCGAAGACAGACATGCGTGGCGGGAGGTGGTGCGCACCGTACTCCGGGGGGACCAATGCGCTGTTCGGACAGCACGCCACCTTACGCGCGGGCCCCGTCGGCTGCGCTGACATTTGTCAAAGCGGGGCGCAATGACCGGGTGCTTTGGTGGGAAACCACCGCACTGTATGGCGGCTCCCCTTCACGCAGCGCTTGCGCGACAGCCTGCCGCTTGGGGCAGAGCACAATGGCCGCCTGCTATGAACAAGAATCTTTGGCTGCTTGCCCTGTGCCAGGGGCTTTTATTGACCAACAATGTGGTCTTCATCGCCATCAATGGCCTGGTCGGCTTGCAGCTGGCGCCGTTTGGCTGGATGGCGACGTTGCCGGTGATGGGCTACGTGGTCGGCGGCGCGCTGTCCACGCCGCTGGTGGCTGCCAGCCAGGCGCGTTGGGGTCGTCGCACCTCTTTCCAGCTCGGTCTGCTGGTGGCGTTCTTGTCGGCCGCGCTGTGCGCCTGGGCGGCTTTCGCCGGCAGTTTCTGGCTGCTGTGTGCGGCCACCGTAATTGCCGGCTACTACAACGCCAACGGTCAGCTGTACCGCTTTGCCGCCGCCGAGCTGGCCGCGCCCTCGTACCGCGAAAAGGCGGTGTCGCTGGTGCTCGCTGGCGGCTTGCTTGGCGCAGTCGCCGGGCCGAACCTGGCGAGCGGCACGCGCACGCTGTTTGCCGTGCCCTTTGCTGGCGCCTATATCGCGCTGATGCTGGTGGCCCTGCTGGCTATGGCGTGCATGGCGGTGGTGCGCTTTGAAGCGCTGCCGCCGCCGGTTCCCGGCGCTGCCTTGCCGCCCGCCGGCCGCAGCCTGCGCGAGTTGCTGCAGCAACCGGCCTTTCTGGTGGCGGTGCTGGGCGCCGCGCTCGGCTATGGCGTAATGAACCTGCTGATGGCCGCCACACCGCTGGCCATGCAGGTCTGCGGTTATGGCTTCGATTCCGCCGCGCTGGTGCTCGAATGGCACGTGATCGGCATGTTTGCGCCGGGGTTTTTCACCGGCCACCTGATCAAACGCATCGGCACGCTTCCGGTGATGTTGGTGGGCGTGCTGCTGAATCTGGCGTGTGTGGGCATTGCGCTGTCGGGCCAGGAAATCCACCATTTCACGGCGGCGTTGTTCCTGCTGGGCGTGGGCTGGAACTTCCTGTTCACCGGCAGCACTACGCTGGCGATGACCGCCTACCGGCCTGAGGAAAAAGACCGCGCCCAGGGCTCGATCAACTTCTTTGTTTTTGCCACCATGGCCGTCACCTCGCTGGCTTCGGGCGCATTGGTCACCACCAGCGGCTGGAACTGGCTCAATCTGGCGTCGTTGCCGCCGCTGCTGATCACCGGCGGCGCGCTGCTTTGGCTGATGGCGCGCCAGAAGCGCGAACCACAGGCGGCGTAGTTGCTATTGTTAGCGTAGCTGCTAACGCATACTGAATAAGCGCTAGAGGCCGATTTCGCTTGGAATTTCAGCTCGCGCTTGGCAGGCCGAAGCGTTGCACCAGCCAGCGCTGCAGGTGCGCGAAGGTGGGCGCCGCCCACTCGGGCATTTCATTGAAGATTTCATGAAACGCGCCGTCCACGCACCGCGCCTGCACCAGCGCTGGCGGCGCCGCAGCCGCAAACGCGGCGCTGCCGGCCGGCCGCACCAGCCGATCGGCGCCGGCCCACAGCAGCAGCGTCGGCACGCTCCAGTGCGCGGCGCGCGCCAGCGTCGCCGGGCCCGCCTCGGCAAGAAAGCGCCCCAGCCGGCCGCTGATGCGGTCGTGGCACAGCGGGTCGGCCTGGTAGGCGGCGACCACGGCCGGGTCGTGCGACAACGCCTGCACGTCCAGCCCATTGCCCACGCGCAGGTCCGGTACCACGCGTGGCAGTGTTGCCAGCAACAACTTCTGCACCGCTGAAAGCCCGGTGTCCAGCGCAGGCGAGGACAGCACCAGGCCCTCCAGCGGCCGCAGATGCAAGGAGACGAAACGCGCCGCCACCAAGCCCCCCAGGCTGTGGCCCAGCAGCACCAGCGGCTCGCCGGGCGCCATGCGCTTGCGCGTCGCGTCGATCAGGTCGGCCAGATCGTCGAGCAGGCGTGCGTCGTGGTTCAAACCGCCACGCGGCCCGCCCGAGCGGCCATGGCCGTATTGGTCGTAGGCACGCGCGGCAAAGCCCCAGTTGTTGAGGTGCCCTGCCACATGGCCATAACGCCCGGCGTGCTCGCCCAGACCATGCACCATGAGCACGGTGCCGCGCCGCGCACTGCCTTCGGGCAGCGGCCAGTCGTAGAGCGCGAGGTTTTCTCCGTCGCTGGCAGTGAAGGGGAGCATCGTGGCGGCGGGAAATTCGATCATGGCGGTCTCGCAATCAGCGCTGGCCGGTCGCGTGGGCTGCAGGAGCCTGGAATGATAGGGGTTTCCCGCCAGAACGGGCGCTGGCCTATCCGGGTCCAGACCCATGCCGCGCCAGCCAGCGGCTGATTGCCGGGCCGGTGAGCAGCACCAGCAGAAAGCGCGCCAGCTGCATCGCCATGACAAAGCTGGTGTCCACGCTGCTGGTGGCTGCAATCACCGCCATCGAATCGGCCCCGCCGGGCGAAGTTGCGAGGTAGGCGCTCAAGGGATCGAGCCCCATGGCCAGCACCAGCACGCCGCCGCTCGCCAGCCCCACGCCCATCAGCAGCGCCATGGCTGCCAGCACGCGCGGCAGGGCGCGCAGCGCATGCAGCAACACGCCGCGGGTGAAGCGCAGGCCCACGCTCCAGCCGATGCTGGCGTAGGCCAGCGCCATCAGCACCGGCGGCAGCGCTGGAGAGATGCCCCACACCATTTGCACCAGCACCGAGGCCAGCAGCGGCAGCACCATGGCGCCACCCGAAATGTCAAAACGCCGCGCCAGCCAACTGCCGCCCAGCACGAGTGCGGCGGTCAGCAGCAGGTTGGCGGGTGCATCCAGCGCCAGCCAGTCCACAGCCGACGCCGCCACCGGCAGGTGCGCGCCGGCCGCACGCGCTACCAGCGCCGCCCCCACGGTGACGGCCACCACCCGCGTGTACTGCATGAAGGCCACCAGGCGGACGTCGGCGCCGTAGTCCTCGGCCATCACCACCATGGCCGAAGCAGCGCCCGGCGCCATGCCCCAGACCGCCGTGGTGCCGGGCATGATTTGGCGCCGCATCAGCCACCAGCCCAGGCCGCTGCTCGCTGCAATCAGCATCACCGTGGTGCCCAGCACCACCGGCCAGTACGCGAGCACCTGGCCGAGCTGGTCCGGGTGCAGGCTTTGCGCCATCAGGCAGCCGAGCAGCCCCTGCCCCCAGCCAAACGCCCTGCGCGGCACGGCCAGCGGCGCGCCCCACACGGAAAACGCCAGGCCCACCAGCATGCAGCCGAGCAGCACGGCCGCCGGCATGTGCAGCGCCAGCAGCGCCGCCGAGAGCAGCGCGCTGGCAAGCGCCAGGCCCAGCCAGCGCAGCGCCATTTAGCGGTGCGCCGCGCCGCGGCGCTGCCAGCGTCGGTACAGCGGCGGCAGCAGCAGCATGGCGGCGGCGGCCAGCCACAGGCCGACGGTGATCGGGCTGCCCCACAAAATCGACAACTCGCCGTTGGTGATGGACAGCGCGCGGCGCAGGTTTTGCTCCATCAAATCGCCCAGCACGAAGCCCAGACTCAGCGGCGCCATCGGGATGCCCGCCTTGCGCAGCGCAAAGCCGACGATGCCGAGCACGCCCATCAGCAGCAAATCGAACGTGGTGGCGTGCACCGAGTACACGCCCACCGCGCTGATCGCCAGAATGCCCGGCACCAACAGCCAGTTGGGCACCAGCAGCAGCCGCGCAAAAAGGCCCACCAGCGGGATGTTGATGAACAGCAGCAGCACGTTGGAGACAAACATCGAGGCAATCAGGCCCCACACCAGTTCGGGCTGCTGGGTGAACAGCGCCGGCCCCGGCGTAATGTTGTAG
>JAUCDU010000229.1:0-4675 GCA_034674825.1 Giesbergeria sp. | reverse complement strand
TGCCGGGCGAAACGCCTAGTACCCATTGCAGCAGGCGTATGCCAGCACCGCCGTAAGCCGAAGCCGCCTATGCATGCAGGCGAGGCACCGGCTTAAAAGCTGCTCGCAAGGCTGTGCTGCGATGCCGACCTCGGTGCCATCGAGGCAAAAAGGCGCCTCTGGCCGGGCCCAGCCGCCGCACACTCAGCAGTTGTGTGAACGCCGCTTGCCCTAAACTGCTGCATTGACACCGCTTCAGACCGTTTTCTTATGTTCTCCCGCCTGCGCTCCGACATCCAATGCATCCTGGAGCGCGACCCGGCCGCGCGCAGCACCTTTGAGGTGCTCACCTGCTACCCCGGCCTGCACGCCTTGTGGCTGCACCGGCGCGCCCACTGGTGCTGGAACAACGGCCTCAAGTGGCTGGGGCGCTTCATTTCGCACCTGGCGCGCTGGTTCACCGGCATTGAAATCCACCCCGGCGCAAAGATTGGCGAGCGCGTGTTTTTCGACCACGCCATGGGCGTGGTGGTGGGTGAAACGGCCGAAATCGGCGATGGCTGCACCATCTACCAAGGCGTGACGCTTGGCGGCACCTCGCTCTACAAAGGCGTCAAACGCCACCCGACGCTGGGCAAAGACGTGGTTGTGAGCGCTGGTGCCAAGGTGCTGGGCGGCTTTGAAATTGGCGACGGCGCAAAGATCGGCAGCAACGCCGTGGTGATCAAGCCCGTACCCGCCGGCGCAACGGCCGTGGGCATTCCAGCGCGCATCATTCCGTCAAAAGCGGGCGAGAGCGCCGATGTGACCGAGGGGCATGCGCCCAAATTCACGGCCTACGGCATCACCCAGGAAGACGACCCGCTCTCACAAGCCATGCGGGGTCTGGTGGACAACGCATGCTCGCAGGAGCACCAGATTGCGCTGCTGTGGCAAGCCATTGAAAAGCTCTCAACCGGCCAGCCTAACCAGGATTGCGTGCCGGGCGATGCGGCGTTGGAAGCGCAATTCGAGGCCGGCAAGTTCAACGACTTGATCGGCAAGTGACGGCGTCTCGGTTTGCTCTTAAAGTAATAGCTTCTAACGCTTGACAGATAAGCGCTAGAGCCTTTTTTCTCTTAATTTTCGTCCGCGCGTGGTGCGCGCTCAGCCGCGCGCCGGCCGCTGCGCCGTCTTGGGCCGGAACGCTTTGCACACGGCATCGCGTGTTTCCAGATACGGCCCGCCAATCAAATCGATGCAGTACGGCACCGCGGCAAAGATGCCAGCGGCCAGCAGGCTGCCGTCGGCGGCGCGGGCGCCTTCCAGTGTTTCGGCAATCGCCTTGGGTTGGCCCGGCAGGTTGATGACCAGGCTCTGCTTGCGGATCACCGCCACCTGGCGCGAGAGGATGGCCGTGGGCACAAAGCGCAGGCTGATGCTGCGCATCTGCTCGCCAAAACCGGGCATCTCCTTGTGCGCTATCGCCAGCGTGGCCTCGGGCGTCACGTCGCGCGGGGCCGGGCCGGTGCCGCCGGTGGTCAGCACCAGGCTGCAGCCGGCGTCCACCAGGGCCACCAGCGTGTCGCTGATGGTCTGCTGCTCGTCGGCAATCAGGCGCGGCAGAAACTCAATCGGATTGTGCAGCGCGCGGGTCAGCCAATCCTGCAGCGCCGGCAGGCCCTTGTCTTCATAGACACCGCTGCTGGCGCGGTCGCTCACTGAGACGATGCCGATCTTCACCGGCTCGGGTGGGGGCAGGGCGGGATCAGTCATTGGGCTCTTCCTCGTCGGGCGCCTGTGCTTCGTCGCCGGCCGCCCCGCCAATCTGCGCGCGCACCAGCGCAAACAGCTCGCGGTAGGCGCGGGCCTTGCGCGGCGCAGCGCCGGTGGATTCGGCGACCTTGGCGTCGTGGGCGCTCTGCGCGTCTTTGCGCGCCTGGCGAATCAAGGCCCGCAGTTGCTGGATGTCGGTGTCCGGGTGGTGGGCAATCCAATCGGCCTGCGCGGCGTCTTCGGCGATCAGGCGGTCGCGCCACTGCTCGGCCTGGTGCAGCGCCAGCTTCTCGTTGGCCGAGCCGCTGTGCTGCACGTCAAGCGCGGCGCGGGCGGCCTCTACCGTGGCCTCGTCAAGCTTGCGCATGAGCTTGCCGACAAACTGCATCTGCCGGCGTTTGCCCTCGAAGTTGGTGATGCGCCGCGCCTCCTGCAGGGCGTCCAGCAATTTTTCGGGCAGTTGCAGGGTGGCGAGCAGGTCGGCGCGCAGCGTGAGCAGGTCTTTGCCCAGGTCTTGCAGCGCATCGCTCTCGCGTTTGAGGTCGGTGCGGCTTGAATCTGGCGTGCCTTTGAGCTCGGCCTTGAGCTCGAGGTCGAGTTCGCTGCCTTCGGCAACGAACAGGCCGCGCACGTAGTAGCCTTTTTTGGGTTTGCGTGACATGTGGAAATCCGGGGGGGTGGGGCCGCTCGCGCCTATAGGGAGCAAAACGGTGGAGCGGTGGCCGCAAGTATCATAGCCCTCGCCATGAACCCAACAGACACCCGCGCCGACACCGGCTTCAGCTATTCCCGTCCTTTCTTCGAGGAGCTGGTCGATCAGGCCTTGAAGCACGCCAAAAAGCTCGGCGCCAGCGACGCCGCAGCCGAGGCCTCCGAGGGCAGCGGCTTGTCGGTGGGCGTACGCAAGGGCGAGCTCGAGACCGTGGAGCGCAACCGCGACAAATCGCTGGGCGTCACGGTATATGCCGGCCAGCGGCGCGGCAATGCGAGCACGTCGGACTTTTCGCGTGCCGCCATCGAGCAGACCGTGCAAGCGGCCTACGACATCGCCCGTTTCACCGCTGCCGACCCGACGGCTGGCCTGCCGGACGAACGGGACATCGCCCCGCCCGAAACGCACCGCACCGATCTGGAGCTGTTCCACCCCTGGGCCCTGAACAGTGAGGAAGCGGCGCGCATTGCGCTCGAATGCGAAGCGGCGGCCTTTGCCACCAGCCGGCGCATCACCAACAGCGAAGGCGCGGGCGTCTCGGCGCAGCAGAGTCACTTTTTTACCGCCCACACGCGCGGCTTTCGTGGTGGCTATGCCACCTCGCGCCATAGCCTGTCGGTGGCGCCCATTGCCAAAAGCCCAGGCAAGCGTGGCGACATGCAGCGCGACGCCTGGTACAGCTCCATGCGCGATGCGCGCGAGCTGGCCGCACCGGCCGTTGTGGGCCGCTACGCGGCCGAGCGCGCGCTCTCGCGCCTGGGTAGCCGCAAGCTCCCCACCACGCAGTGCCCGGTGCTGTTCGAATCGACTTTGGCGGCTGGCCTGCTCGGGACCTTCGTGCAGGCCGTCAGCGGCGGTGCGCTGTACCGCAAAAGCAGTTTCTTGCTCGATTCGCTGGGCAAACAGGTGTTTCCCAAGCACATCGACATTCTGGAAGACCCGTTCATCCTGCGCGGCAAAGGCAGTTCGCCCTTTGACGACGAAGGCGTGCGCGTGGCGCCGCGCAAGGTGGTGGAGGCCGGCTGCGTGCAGGGCTACTTCCTCAGCAGCTACTCGGCGCGCAAGCTCGGCATGCAAACCACCGGCAACGCCGGCGGCTCGCACAACCTCATCCTGACATCACGCCGCACGAAAAAGGGCGACGACCTGGACGCGATGCTGAAAAAGCTCGGCACCGGGCTGTTTGTCATCGAGCTGATGGGCCAGGGCGTGAACTACGTCACCGGCGACTATTCGCGCGGCGCCAGCGGCTTCTGGGTGGAGAACGGCGAAATCGCCTACCCGGTCCATGAGATCACCATCGCCGGCAATATGGCCGCCATGCTCAAGGGCATTGAGGCGGTCGGTGCGGACGCGTACAACTACGGCGCCAAGACGGTCGGATCGGTGCTGGTCAACCGGATGAAGGTGGCGGGGAGCTGATAACCCCGCTCAGGCGACTGGGCGCGGGAATTGACCCTCGCATTTCTGGATGATCAGAGGGTGCTTGAAGCCCGCAGACCTTCGCCATTGCTCACATCCCAGGCGTAAGCTGAGCGCGAATTTCACCGCCCGGGTGCGCTGCCGTGTGGATATTGGCGTACCACTTGCCGGCCATCAGATCGGCCATCTGCGCGTCGGTCAACTTCGCTTGGCCTTTGATCGGGCTGGCGACCGACCCGGTGAAGGGAAGCGCCACGCCGGCGTTGGAGCCCGCCATCGCCGGGCCATGGAAGTGGCCAGCGGTGGCAGGGCCTGTCAGACCAGAATAGGTGACGGTCCACTTGAGCATTTGGCTCTTTTTATCAAGCTTCGCTTCCACCTTGCCGGTTGCGGGGCTTGAATTCGGGGGCACTTCACTGGCACCCGACAGGGTGCCGGAGAAGCTGGCGTGGTCGTGCCCCATGCCCATCATGGAGCAGCCGGCGAGGGCGGCAATACTGGCGGCAGCAACAGCCGCTTTGAGTGTGAACGATGCAGATTTCATGACAATTCCTTGGTGGCGGCACTGGAATTTTCAGTGTCGAGGGACATTCTGGGACGCCTCTCTCGAAGTGCACGTAGGACAAAGAAGCGTGCGTAGTCGGCAGGTAGCCCTGCGACAGCGCACGTACAGCATCGCCCGGGCGGATGGACCACTTAGTCAATGGTCGAGCGCAGCCACGGATTGCGCCTTTTCCACATGGAAAAAGCCCCTGACTCTTGCGAATCAGGGGCTTTCATTTGGTGCCGGAGAGATGAATCGAACAC